>JBEHWP010000014.1:0-23514 GCA_040217665.1 Vulcanimicrobiota bacterium | reverse complement strand
ATGAAGACCTTATAAAAGAAGGTATGGAAAGGGTTAAAAACATACTTTCCAAAAACTATGTAAGACCTGATGAAGCGGAAAAGATTAAATCCAAAGTGAGAGAAACGGGAAGATATACCGTAATAGATAATGTGAGCGTAAAACTCAATGAAAAAAGAGATGTCTATGAAGCATATTTCTCCAATCTGGGAATAAAAAATGTAATAGTTGAACCCTCCTATGTGAAAGACTTTGAAAAACTCCTCTGCGGAGGTATATGGTGTATATTGCAGATGGAATATGAAGTGGATGAATACGGAAAAGGAAGCCCCTTTAAAATAGTCAGCCTCAAGCCCATACAGATGCCGAATATGGATATAGAGGAAATATTCCAGGGAAGAAAAGAGTTCACAAAAGACGAATGGATTGATACTCTTATACGTTCTACAGGCATGGAACCGGATAGATTTTCTAAAGATGTAAAATGGCATCTCCTTGCAAGATTAATACCTATGGTGGAAAATAATTATAATGTCTGTGAACTGGGCCCCAGAAGAAGGGTAAAAGAGCAGTTAAAGAAAATCGGAGGAATGGAATTTTATGATGTAAATTTCTCCTATATAGATAATGATACCCAGGAAGAACATTTTGTCTCTGTTCCGGAAATGGGAGGGGGAAAGTTAATTCCTGAAGGTATGGGAAAACCGGGGCATATTTATACTGTTGCTACAGGTGATACCGGAAGAACAGGTGTGTTTAAAATGGAGCTCCAGGCCATAAAAGGCAGCGGTAAATATGAGAAATCCGGTCTTGGTTCCAGTTCTTCTGCAAAAGAGAGTATCAATATAGCCTTCCAGTATTTTAAAGCCAGTGCAAAGAAAATAAGCGGACAGATAAATACAAAAGAAATGGATTATCATCTGAATGTACAGGATTTACAGGGTGTTGGAATGAGCGAAGATTTGACGCTTTCTGCACTTATAGCACTGTGTTCCGGTTCTTTACCTATGCCTGTTCAGGAATCTATGGCAGTTCTTGGAACTATGTCCATAGGCGGAACAATAAAGAAAGTTTCAAATCTTGCCGATACCCTTCAGGTATGTTTTGATGCAGGGGCAAAAAGGATAATCATGCCTGCCAGTAATGCAGGGGATATAGGCACAGTGCCGGCAGAGCTTTTCTCTAAATTTCAGATTAATTTTTACAGTGATCCTGAAGATGCTGTAAGGAAGAGTCTGGGGAAGATGTAAATTTGCATGGTTTATTGCAGGCAGAACAGTTGACAAAGTGCATTTTTCTCTTCATAATCTATTTCAATGAAACAGAAAATAGATCTATCGGTACAATCGTATAAAAAATCTGAATCCCTTTTATATACTCTCATGTGTTTACATGAAAACTCCGGCCATCATATTGACACATTATATATAAACGATGACTGCAGCGGCGATGATTTACAGGCGATTTACCTGAATGACAGAGTGAAAAAATATTTTTCCGGCTGGCAGATTCGTGTCAGAGTGAACAGGAACCCTGTCAGGTGGTACCGTGCTTTTGTAAATAATTACAGACCTTCTTATTTATCTGTAAAAAAGTTTTTAAATCATAAATTTCTGGATCTCTTCAGAAAGGAAAAACTTTTTCACATAGAGGAAGATATCCGCTATCAGTGGGCCATTAACAGTACAGATAAACCCTATCTGTTTATTATTCATGACGATATAGAATTTTATGATGATATTATCGGCCTCTATCTGGATAATATAACAGATAAATGTGCTATAATAGGAGAACTGGGACAGTGCTGGAGATGTGATCTCGGTAAAGGCCATTCGCCATGTAATCCTGAGAAGATCATGAAAGGTATATATCCGTCAGAAAACTGGCCTCTTACGATTTCGGAATTTTCAGGCCATAAAAGAGCGTGCAGGATAAATGAGTGGTGCTGTATGATCAATATTGAAGCGGCAAAATTTATTGCTGACAGAGAAAGATGTTTTTTCGGCAATTATGATGATGACGGAGACGTAGGGGCTTACTGGTTTGAACAGGTTGTAAAACATGGCTATTGTTTTTCCGATCCTCTTCCCGCTCCTGAACAGAGAAATAAATATTACAGACATCCCTGGCAGGGCCATTCAGGCCATTCCGTATGGCAGGAACAGGACGGAAAGAAGAATGTCTATAACAGAGAATTTGTAATAAAGAAAATGATCGAAAGATTTGGTATTGATCTGACAGAGAGGGCATAGTTTCTGCAACCAAGGCAGCTTATAATGTGATATTATGTGAGTAAACAGGAGAATATTCCTCGCGTCACGCGTCACGCGTCACGCGTCACGATTAATAAAAGGAGAATTATTATGGCAAAAACTGTTGAAGATTTTATTCAAAAAGGAGAAGAACTGATTGAAGACGAGAAATATGATGAAGCGGTAAAGGCTTTTGATACGGCAATAAAAATGGATCGTGAAAATGTAGAGGCATGGCTCGGGAAAGCCTTTGCTTTATATGAACAGGAAGTATATGATAAGACACTCAAATGTTACAATAAAGTAATAAAACTTGACCCGGAAAATATAGACGGATGGACCGGCCTCGGTGATACCCTCTATGAACAGGAAGAATATGATAAAGCCATAGAATGTTATGATAAAGCACTGGCACTGGATGATAAAAACAGTGATGCATGGAATGGCCGCGGAGATTGTCTCTGTGAGATGGAAGCTTATGATAAAGCCATAGAATGTTATGATAAAGTACTGGCCATTGAGCCCGATGATATATATGCTTTAAACAGTAAAGGCGATACACTGGCAGAACAGGAAAAATATGATGAATCCATAGAGTGTTATGATAAGGTACTGGAATTTGAAAAAGATAATATTTTTGCCTGGAATAATAAAGGTGATGTTTATCTGGATAAAGAAGACTATGATAGAGCTATAGAATGTTATGATAAAGCCCTGGAGATTGACGAAAGAAATATTTATGCTCTGAACGGCAAAGGCTATGTTTTTTCTGAAACAAAAGAATATGGCATGGCTATGGAATGTTATGATAAAGCAATAAATATTGATCCGGAAAATCTGGATTCGTGGAATTATAAAGGTGATCTTCTCTGTGAAGAGGGCAATTTCGATAAAGCCATAGAATGTTATAACGAAGCCCTTGGAATTGACCCGGAAAATACCTATGGATTGAACGGCACAGGCCTGGCTCTCGCAGGGAAAAAGGATTTCAAAAAAGCTCTTTTCTGTTATGAAAAAGCAATAGATATTGACTGTAGAGATCCTGTTACCTGGAATAATAAAGGACTTTTAATGGCTTCCCAGAAAAAATATAAAGAAGCGTTAAAATGTTATAATATGGCTCTGGAACTCGACGGAAAATATTTTAATGCCTTTTATAATAAAGGGCTTTTACTGTCAGAAGAAAAAAAATATAAAGAAGCCATTCAATGTTTTGATAAAGCACTGGAACTGGATCCCGTTGATGCAGATGCCCTGGAAGCAAGGAAAGAAGCTATGGAAATGGTGAGTCGTGAAGAGTGAAGAGTGAGCAGGGGCGTTTTGTTAAACGCCCTGAAGGTGAAATACGCATCACGCATCACGCATTACGCATTACGATTTAAAGAGGAGTAGTAAAATATGGAAAAAACAAATATTATTCTTTTCTCTATACTTACAGCTATTTTTATTATATCTTTTACAACAGTAGTTGTTTTTGCATCCAATTTTTTTGAGGTAAAGGAATTTAACATTCCCTCTTCTCTTAAAGGAGACGGTGTGTTTTTCGAACCGTCAGCAGTAGCTGTCCATGGTGATAAATTAATCATATTGAATGACAAGCCTGAAGAGAAAAACCTTATGTATTTTTATATTTCTGATATAAAGGGAAATATAACAGGCAAATGTCCGATAGATGTGGGAAAAGAAATCAGAGATTTTGAAGCTATAACTACATCCGGTGAACCGGGAGGGTTTTATGTGCTTCTGTCTCATTCCTACGGTGATGAAAATAAGAGAGGTTTATTTAAAATCAGCTTTTCAGGAGATAATTATACTGTTAATTCTGTTCCTGAACATGGAACTAATTTAATTTATGATTCCTTCAATAGAATTATGAATGGCAGAGAAATAAATATTGAAGGTCTTTCATATTATAAAGGAGTATATAACGAATTTCTATTTACAGGTCTTCGGGAACCTCTGTTTACCAATCAGTCAGGTGTGTGGCGGTTGAATATTAAAGATATAAAGAGAGGGGAGGTTCAAACGCCGACTCTCTGGTTTACTTTTCTTCCCTGTACGGAAAACAGGAAAAAACAAGCTATTTCTTCTATAGAATATTATCATGACATTAAAATGTTTTTTATTTTAACCAGTTATGAAGAAGAAAGAGGCAGAGGGGGAGCACTCTGGATTGCAGTAGTGGATAACCCTGAAACTTATGGTATAGATCTGCCGGCATCGCCTGTTTATGAATGGGAAGGTGTGAAACCTGAAGGTATTACACTTTTTAAAGACGAAAATAATAAAACCATGCTTTTTATTGTTTTCGATAATGATGAAAAAGAAACAGGGATTAAAGCAGGTTTTACTGTGTTACCTCTGGATGAATTGGTACAATAGGGTCGTGATGAGTAATGCGTAATGGGTTATATTCCTGCGCATCACGCATCACGCTATAATTAAAGGAGATTTTTTATGACAGATGAAACAATGAAATTTCATATGAACACACCGGTCGCGGATTTCCACGCAGATACTCTCTGTAAAGCCCTGAGGGATGACCGGTCTGTTCTGGATATAAAACCTTTACTTTCGGGAGGAGTAAATCTGCAGGTTTTCGCTCTCTATACGCCTGAAGAATTAATTCCTCATTCTGCTATAGCTTTTACCCTTGAAATGATAGATTTATTTTATAAATGGAAAGAGGAGAACCGTGATGTTTCACTGATACTATCACGTAATGACCTTGATATTTTAAAAAATGGCAAACTGGGATGCCTCCTTTCCATAGAAGGAGGAGAAGCACTTTCCGGAAAATCATTCATGTTGGACACCTATTACAGACTCGGTGTGAGAGCCATGACTCTTACATGGAGTAACAGAAATTTACTTGCCGATGGTGTGGCTGTCGGTAATAATCCCGGAGGCCTTACAGATTTCGGGGTGAAAGTTGTAGAAAAGATGAACAATCTCGGCATGATTGTAGATGTTTCTCATATGGCAGAGCAGGGGTTCTGGGATGTAATGAAATTGAGCAGTAAACCTGTTATAGCTTCTCATTCCAATTGTTATTCCCTCTGTAACCATCCCAGAAATTTGAAAGATGAACAGATACTTGCCATAGCAGAAAAAGGAGGTGTTACAGGTATAACCTTTGTCCCTCCTTTCCTGGGAGAAAATCCTGTAACTGTAGAACATGTTGCAGATCATATAGAATATATTATTAATTTAACCGGTAATTACAATTCTGCAGGGCTCGGCTCTGATTTTCATGGAACAGATAATTATCCCTCCGGATTATCAGATGCATCTTTTTTGCCTGCTATAACGGAAGTGTTAAAGAAAAGAGGTCACAGTTATAAAGATATTGAAAAAATTATCGGCGGAAACTGGCTCAGAGTATTATCTCAGATTTTGAAATAGCAGTCTTTTTTATTCAGGAAGGAAAAAAATAAAATTTATAGAATTGTAAATTGAAAATTTATAGTTGAGTTCATAACTGTCCATAATTATTACTCCGTGACCTGCCGGGACAGAATATGGAATGTTATGAAATCATCTGTAATTAAAAGGTCTTTTTTTATAGAGAGGAGAAGATGAACGTGCTAGACTTTAAATGGAGGCAGCTTCATCTATCAATTACTGATGAAATGCTTTTTAGAATAATGAGACATCTAAGGAGGGAGTATAAACCTTTTTTAAGTGCCATCAAGGAGGATCTCTGTTCACAGTTTAAAATAGATTTCAGCCCTTACAAAGAAAAAGGAATTTTTTCTACTCCTCTCTTCAGAAAGATGTCTGTTATGGACAGAATTCACGAAGGAGACATATTCCTCGGCAGTAAGATGGAACAGTATTACGTACAGGTGAGGAAAGACAGGAAATGCCTTGATGTCATTGCTATGAACAGAGGAGCAGGCGATGATAAAGAATTTAATCAATTCTGTGAGATTATAACTCAGGCCATTTTCCCTATGGTAAAAAGTGAACATCATCTGGCCTGGAAAGAATATCATCCTAAAAGTGAAAAATACAGGTTGTTAAAAAATGATATTCCTGTTTTTGCACCTGCTCAGGAAGATTACAGGGCGGTAGTAGATCTTGAAAGTGTTAAATCAAGAGAATTACTTAATAAGATAAAAATGAAACCCAGTGTAAGTCTCAGTGAACTGGCAGATGAAAATGAGAAACTTATGGTAGGCGCACTGGTTCAGAAAATGGAACAGCTGGGACTTGTAAATATAGATTATATCGTGTTCTGTCATCAAACAGGTCATCAAATAAACAGGGTCAATTCTATTTCTTCCATTGAAGAAGCAGCACAGCAGGGTTTCAAATGTTTTCACTGCGGCAGACTTGTTTCTCAGGAAAAAATTGATCAATGCATAAGTATTACACCTTACGGACATTATATAACAAGAGGCAGTTACTGGCTTGCTGTGAGATTACTCGGCATACTTAAAGGAGCCGGCCTGTGGGGAGAAGATATTCTTATAGATTGTCCGGAAGATGGCGTGGATATCATAAATCTCTATTTTAACTGTGACAGCAGTCTTGTTATGGTGGAAATAAAAGGTGACCTTTTCACCATGTATGATGCCTATCTTTTCTATAATAAAATCTGTATTTACAAACCTGATAATGTAATACTTATTACCACTCAGTCTGTAAAGCAGGGAATTAAAGATTATTTTAAAGAAGTTTTACCTGATTTAAATATCATATGTATAGATAATATTACAGAACTTCCGCAAAAATTGGCGGCTTTTCTGGAACAAAAGAGAATTGAATATGTTCTGGAATTGTTAAAGAATTTTAAATCCTGTACCTATGTTGATATGTCACCTCTTGCCATAGCAGGATTCTTTGGACTTGAAGCAGAGAAAACAGAGGAAGAAGAAGAAATTGAAGAAATAATAAAAATAAAACCTGAAGAAGAGGATTTAATAGAGAAAGAACTGGAAGATCTCATCCCTGAAGATCTGTCGCCAGAGGAACCGGAAGATCTGATCCCTGAAGCTCTGATAAAGGAAGATTTGATAAAAATAGAAGAGAAAAAACCTGCAGAAGTTATTTCCTCCAGGGTAAAGGAAGAAATATCTCTCGATGTGGAGGATTTCTCAGACCTTGCAGATGTTAATATGCTCCTTGACGAATCTTCTTCTAAAGACGAAGAGATTTTAAAATTTGATAGTTCAGATATAATGGATACTGATATGATGGATCTGGATACAGATATAATGGACACTGATATAATGTCAGATATGTCTGATACTGACACCGATTTTAGCTTTGATGATGCTATGAATTTCCTTGATGAAGGCTTTTCTCTTGATGATATCTCTATAGAAGAAGGTACGTCTGATATATCTGTAAGTGATACGTCTGCCGATATGATACGAAGTCTAACAGCTCAGGAGGTTATAGATAATATTGACCGTGACGGAGTGATAGGGAAAAGTGTGTCTGACATACAATCTTCTATAAAACCTCTGGGTGAGCTTGAAGGCATTAACGGAATTACACTGGCCAGCAGTGAGGGATTCATCATCACTACCACATTGAATGATACGGAAAGAGCTGAAGTTATTGCAGCTACATCTGTAGAACTGGACAGAAGATTGAGCCGTGCAATAAAAGCTATGGGTATAAGCAGGCCTGTCAGTATGGTCGTTGAAGCAATGGAAGGAAAGATCCTTCTAAATATGTCAAAGGACTTTGTCCTTTCTTCTCTTATAGATGATAAACCTGAATATGATGAAAATAAAGTAGAGAAAAAATTGAATGATTTAATGAAAAGATTTGACAGGGAAAATGAAACCAGTGAACAGATGATGACAGAGTTTTTAAAGTCATTACAGGAAAATGCCAGTATAGTAAATGGCCTTATTGGTTCCGATGAAGGTCTATTAATAAGTTCATCTCTTTCAAATAACTTTTCTTCTGAGAACTGGATAGCCTATCTTACCTGTATCTATCAGGTAGCTGAAGATACTGCTTTAAGATTACATCTCGGGAATATTGATAGATACATGTTTAAATCACAGGTTAATAATAAAGACCTTAATATAATATGTTCTAAGAACGGCCCTGTTATGTTATGTACTCTGGTTCAGGATGAAGAAATCTCTCAGGATTTATCTACAGATTTGAATGCAGCAGGAAGAGTTGTTAATTTACTTCTTGGTATATAAGCAATTCAGCATGTCAGCTGACATGCTGAATTGCTGACATGCTGAATTGTTAACATGAAAGATTGGAGTTAATAAAATGAAGGAGTGTCTAGAAAAACTTAATAAAACATCAGGTGTAATAGGGAGTTTAATTGTAGGAAGAGATGGACTGGTAATAGATAGTGTTGTTCCCACCTCCTTTAATGCAGATCTTGTTGGAGCAATTGTAGCGGGAGTTTTTACTTCTGCAGAAAGTTCCATGGAAGAACTCAATCAGGGAGAACTTAATATGGTAATGGTGGAAGGGAGTATGGGGAAATTAATATTATGTAATTCCGGTGCCATACTCGTAGTTTTACTCGGTGAAGATATTAATCTCGGTCTTCTCCGTCTTGATATAAAAAGAACTATTGAAGATTTAAAACAATATTTATGATAGAAACAACAGAGTAAATTTTATAAGGGCACGGTAAATCTCCGTGCCCTTATTGGTACAGGGTGTTCTCTTTTGAAAAAAGAAAAAGTTCTCATTGTTGATGATGAAAAAAATATAGTAACCCTTATTCAACTCCATCTGGATACAGAAGGTTATGAAACTATTGTTGCTTACAACGGAGAGACAGCTTTAAAAAGGATTGCCGATGAAATCCCCGATTTGATTATTCTGGATGTTATGATGCCCCGTATGGACGGTCTGGAAGTCTGCCGGAGAATAAAAGCAAATAAAGAACTTGCCACTATACCTGTAATAATGTTAACTGCTAAAACCAGAAAAGAAGACCTTAAAAGAGGGTGGGAGGCAGGCGTAACAGATTATATAACCAAACCTTTTAGCGCTCAGAGGCTTGTAGAAGTAGTAAAAAAAGCCCTTAAAAGCAGAAAAACTGCCCAGTTGAAAGAGAAAAAGGAAATTCTTCCTTCCATACCGACAAATATTGCTGTTGTTGGCACAAGTCATGCAGGCATTTCCATTATTCAATTCCTCCTCGGTGATAATAATATAATTATTAAAGGAGTTGCCGACAGGGATATAAATTCTCCCTGTATGGTACTTGCACAGAAGCTTAATATTTTTTCTACGACAGATGTGAGGGAATTACTTAATATAAAAGACCTTCAGTTTGTTTTTATGCTGTCATCAGATACTGAATTATTGACGTTGGTTGAACAGGAAAAACCTGGTGCCGTAGAAATTATAAGAGGTGATACTGCCAGCCTTATATGGTACCTTATAGAACAGAGCAGTGAACTTCAGGAGAAACAGAGAAGTCTTGTGAAAGAATTGAATACAAGGGTTAATGATTTGCAAATACTTTATGAAGGCAGTACTCTTATGGGCTCTGCCATACATGTAAATTCAGTTCTTAAAGCTACTATTGAAGCCATGAGAAAAGCAGTAAACGCAGATAGCGGGATTGTAATGCTCCTTGATGAAGAAACTGATGAATGGTCTGTTCAGGCAAATTTTAATTTTCCTGTTGATTTATTAAAAGAGAGAGAACCACTTAACCTGGGACAGGGTATTGCAAGGCTTGCCATTAAAAAGAAACAGCCCATGACTATAAAAGATGTGGCAAATGAAAAAGGCCGTTTTATTTTAAGTAATATATCTGATATAACCTCCACTATCGTAGTTCCCCTCTTTATAAAAAATAAAGCTTTTGGTGTAGCCTACTTAAATCATAGTTTTCGTAAAGAATATTCCCAGGGTGAAATCTATCTTCTTTCTGTTCTTGCCAGTCAGTCCAGTGTTGCTCTTGATAATGCAAGGCTCTATGAAACGGTAAAACAAAAACATCAGGCTGTAGAACAGCTTCTGGAAAAATTAATTCATAGTTCCGAATTATCTTCATCTCAATCTATGAATGAAGCTCAAAGCAGGATTGGCTATTCCATTAATGAAACAATCAACGAACTGGAAACCCTTCATGATAACCTGAATTCCGAATTAACTAATGTTAAAACAAGAATTGATGAAATGAAAAAATTAACAAGTGAAAGCCTCAGTAAAATGCATAAAATTTCCGAAGTAACCATTTCAGGGGATCAGGAAAAGATTGACTTACTGCCTTCCCTTGAGATTTATTTACAGAGATTTGAAGTGGAAACAGGTATTGTGACAGAATTAATGGTTTCAGGAATTAAGAAGAAACTTGCAGAATCCATTGAAACGACTATTTACCGTATAATACAGGAAGCTTTGAAAAATGTAAAAGAACATTCCGGTGCTTCAAATGTCAGGGTCAGAGTAAAAATTCTCTCGGATCAATTTAATGTAGCTATAGAAGATGACGGCGTGGGATTCGATTATGCAAAAGCCTCTGTTAACGGAAGAAAAATAACCGGAATAAACAGCATGAAAGAAAAGGCTTCTTTCCTGGGAGGTACCTTCAAGATAAGAAGTCAGGCAGGCAGAGGAACTACTGTTCTTCTCAGGATACCGGTACCGCTTATGAGTGAACAGTGAAGAGTGAAAAGTGAGTAATGTCCTGTTTTTTTCACTTTTCACTCTTCACTTTTCACTCTAATTAAATTATAAACTTTAAACCATAAAGAAGGATTTATAAATTAAAAAAAGAATTATTCAGGTTATTATAAAAATATAAAAATTTAAATTTCAGGAGGTTTTAATATGTCAGTAAAAATAGGTATAAACGGTTTTGGAAGAATAGGAAGGCAGGTCTTGAGGATATTACTTGAAAAATATCCCGAATTTGATATCGTGGCAATCAATGATATAACAAGTCCTGAAACAAATGCCCATCTGTTCAAATATGATTCCACTTACGGTAGATTTCATGGAGATGTATTTCTTGAAGGAGATATGATGAATGCAGGGAAATCTAAATTCAAGGTTTTATCTATGAAAAATCCTGCAGAATTACCATGGAAGGATATGTGTGCAGATATAGTACTCGAATGCACCGGTTTATTTACCGAAGCAGAGAAAGCAAAATTACATATGGCTGCAGGTGCAAAAAAAGTCCTTATATCAGCTCCGGCCAAAGGAGATGTTTTCACGGTCGTTATGGGAGTAAATGAAAAAGCATATGATCCTTCAACCCATCATATAATTTCCAATGCTTCATGCACAACAAACTGTCTCGCTCCTTTTGCCAAGGTATTACATGAAAATTTCACAATAGAACATGCATTTATGACTACAATTCATGCCTATACAAATGATCAGAGAATACTTGATCTGCCTCACAAGGATCTTCGCCGCGCAAGAGCAGCAGGACTTAATATAATACCCACTACAACAGGAGCGGCAAAAGCTGTTGGCCTCGTGCTTCCTGAATTAAAAGGAAAATTTGACGGTCTTGCCCTCAGAGTTCCCACACCTACTGTATCTGTTGTGGATCTTGTCTGTAATTTAGGTAAATCTACTAGTAAAGAAGAAGTAAACAGCAAATTTAAAGAAGCAAGCGAAGGCAGTCTTAAGGGTATTCTCGGATATACGGAATTGCCTCTTGTATCATCCGATTTCAGAGGCTGTGAACTGTCAAGTATTGTAGACGGAAAATCCACTATGGTACTGGCTGATAAGATGGTAAAGGTTATAGCCTGGTATGATAATGAATGGGGTTATGCAACAAGACTTGCCGATCTTGTTAAATATATAGTTGATAAAGGTCTATAATTTATTGTAATCTTTTGCAGGGGCGTTCGATTGAAGGCCCCTGCGGGATTTTTTAAAAGAGGTGGGGTTATGAAAAAAACTGTAAAAGATGTTGATTTTAAAGGTAAAAGAGTTCTCGTAAGAGTGGATTTTAACGTTCCTCTCAAAGAAGGAAAAATAACTGATGACAGACGTATCAGGGCATCTCTTCCTACACTGGAATATATAAGAGACCATGGCGGACGTCTCATAGTTATGAGTCACCTGGGAAGACCCAAAGGAGAGGTAATGGAACAGTACAGAATGAGACCTGTCGCCATAAGATTGTCAGAATTAATGGGGATTGAGGTTAAATACTGTGAAGACATGAACTGGGACGTTGTAAAAAAGCTTGCCTTCAGTCTTGAAGACGGAGAAATTCTTCTTCTTGAAAATTTACGTTTTCATAAAGGAGAGACGAAAAACGATCAGAGTCTTGTAGAAGAACTTCTTTCTCTCGGAGAAGTATATGTAAATGATGCCTTCGGAACATGCCACAGAGCTCATGCAAGTACGGCAGGCATACCTGCAACTAAAAAGATACCATCCGTAGCAGGATTCCTTGTAGGGAAAGAACTGGAAATGCTGGGAAAAATTCTGAGTGAACCGGAGCATCCTGTAGTTGCTATACTCGGCGGAGCAAAAGTGTCGGATAAGATCGGAGTAATAGAGAATCTTATACAGAAAGTTGATTCACTCCTCATAGGAGGAGGTATGAGTTATACCTTCTTAAAATCTATGGGACATGAAATAGGCACTTCCCTCCTTGACGCAGAGAGTCTTACCCTTGCAGGAAAGCTTATGGCGAAGGCAAAAGAAAAAAATGTGAAGTTCCTTCTCCCTGAAGATATTGTAGTTGCAAAAGAGATTAAAGAAGGAGCAGAACATAAGATTGTAGATATTACGGGCATTCCGTCTGATATGATGGGAGTCGATGTAGGGCCGAAAACTATAGATAAGTTCGGCGCTGTTATTAAAGATGCAAAGACGATATTCTGGAACGGTCCTCTCGGAGTATTTGAATTAGATGAATTTGCAAAAGGCACTGAAGCAGTTGCTACCTTTATAGCACATAATTCAAATGCCATTTCTTTGATAGGCGGAGGAGATTCTGCCGCTGCAGCGGAAAAACTCGGATTTGCAGATAAAATGACCCATATCTCTACCGGAGGAGGGGCATCCCTTGAATTTATGGAAGGGAAAGTCCTGCCCGGTATTGATGCACTGGACGATAAATAGTGAAAAGTGAAAGGTGAAAAGTGAAAAGAAGGAGTATAACCATTTCACGTTTCACGATTCACCTTTCACAAATTAGGAGGTAATTTATTTGCCTGTTCCCCTTATAGTGGCAAACTGGAAACTTCATAAAACTGTCAGGGAAGCTCTGGCTTTCGCCAGTAAATTTAAATCCCTTGTGGGCAGGATTTATGACAGAGATATTGTGCTGTGTCCCACTTTTACATCCCTTTATGCTGTGGGAAAAGAACTTTCCGGTTCTACAATAAAACTGGGAGCACAGAATTTGTTTTACGAAGAAAAAGGTGCTTTTACCGGTGAAGTGTCTGCTGAAATGTTAAAAGAAGCGGGCTGTGCATATGTTATTATAGGACATTCGGAAAGAAGAAAATATTTTGGCGAAACCGATAAGATAATAAATGCCAAAATTAAGAAAGCCGAACATTACGGACTTATACCGATAATATGCATAGGTGAAGGAGAAGAAGAGAGAGATAGAGGTGTTACAAAAGAAGTTCTGACAGGCCAGATGAAAGAAGCCATAGCTTCTTTTACTCCTTCTCAGATAGAGAAATTCGTAATAGCCTATGAGCCCATATGGGCTATAGGTACAGGTAAAGTTGAAACGCCTGAACAGACCAATGAAATTACGGGATATTTACGAAATCTTCTTTCATCGTCTTACGGTTATTCCGTAGCTTCTAAAGTCAGGTTTCTTTATGGCGGAAGCGTCAAGCCGGAAAATGCTTCTTCTTTTCTCTCGCAGAGAGATGTAGACGGACTCCTGGTAGGAGGAGCCAGCCTTGACCCTGAAGGTTTTTCACTTATCTGCAGGGGATAAAATATTTTATCACCGGTAGAATATTTTTGAAAGGTTTATGGTGCCGGGTTAAGAAAACCTGAAACGTGAAACCAAAAAACCGCAACGTGATTTTTAAAAATTTATGATATTAAAAGGATTTAAAAAGAATATCATAGAATGTTTAATTGATATATATATTAATATTGAGATTGTAATATAAGTTTTATACACCGGCAATGGTTTCTTTTTCGCGTGACCCTTTACGCGTCACGCGTTACGATACATATGACAGTCTCTAAAATTGCTCTCCCTTTTCAGGAGGCAGTATTTCAAGAAAGAAGGTGGTGTCCAATTTTGCATGAAAAGAAGAAAACTTTATTCATAGCAAGTATAATCATGTTCTTGCTATTTTCCCTCTGTAATTATGCTTTTTGTCTATCACCCCGGGATATTGCTCAGAGTAATACATCCGCTCCGGTACCTTCTGCGCAGGTAACTTCCAGTCCTGAAACACAGATGTCTCCAGTTGAGACAACATCAGATACTACTCCTTCTGCAGAAGCATCTCCCGTTCAATCTGTGACAGCAGTCCCTTCTACCCCTGTTCCTTCACCTGCTACAGAATCAAAAAAGCCTGTGCAGGATACAAGATGGTTTAATGAAGGAAGAACAAGTATGTTAATAGCCATATTACTCCTGTCCGGCTTTATACTCTATTTTATATTCAGTGCTCAGAGAGGCCAGGAACTGTTTATTCGCAGAATAGCAGGACTTTCTGCCCTGGATGATGCAGTGGGAAGAGCTACGGAAATGGGTAAACCTGTACTTTATATCCCCGGTATTACTGATATGAATGATATACAGACCCTTGCAGGTCTGTCCATACTTTCCTATGTGGCTCAGAAAACTGCAGAGTATGATACACCTATACTGGTTCCTACAAGATTTTCTCTTGTTATGAGCACAGCCCAGGAAGTAGTAAAGGAATCCTATACGAGAGCAGGAAGGCCTGATGCTTTCCGTCCTGATAATATCCGTTATCTTACTGATGATCAGTTCGGTTTTGTGGCAGGTGTTGATGGTATTATGGTCAGAGAACAGCCTGCTGCCAATTTTTATATGGGTTGTTTCTATGCAGAATCACTTATACTTGCTGAAACAGGACATTCTACAGGTGCCATACAGATGGCAGGGACAGCTATGCCATCACAGCTGCCCTTTTTCGTCGCAGCCTGCGATTATACACTTATAGGAGAAGAGTTATTTGCCGCTTCCGCTTATCTTTCAAGAGACCCCAAACAGCTTGGCAGTCTTAAAGGACAGGATCTTGGTAAATTAATATTTCTCATCTCTATTATAATAGGCTGTATTCTGGAAACTGTACATATTAAAACTTTTACAAACCTGTTTATTACTAAATAAAATGGAGGCTTGTTATGAAACGTGAGATTCCAATGATAATAACAGTCATTGCAGGACTCGGATACCTTTTGTATTATTTTATACCCCATTCGCCTTTTAATATGATAGGAGAAATGTTCCAGAGCTGGTTTATTATAATAGCAGCTTTTGCCATATTACTCGGTGTGGGAAGTCTGATAAAGGCTCATGGCGATAAAATATCCAGAAGGTCGGAAGGATGGGCATACAGTGTCGTATTACTCCTCGGTCTTTTTTCCACGGCTTTTGTAGGACTTATAGGCGGTATAAGCATAGGAACTCCCTTTAATTATATATTCAGACACCTTTATTCCCCTATGGGTTCAACCATGTTTTCTCTACTGGCATTTTTTATAGCTTCTGCAGCATTCAGAGCATTCCGCGCCCAGTCGAGAGAGGCAACGCTGTTACTTATAGCAGCTTTTTTTGTTATGCTCGGCCGTGTTCCCCTTGGAGAATGGATATGGCCCAGATTCCCTGATATTGCTGACTGGCTTATGAATTGCCCCACTACTGCAGGGCAGAGAGCCATTATGATAGGTATAGCTCTGGGAGTAGTTTCTACTTCTATAAAGATATTATTTGGTATAGATAAGTCTTATCTCGGTGGAGATTAAGGAGGATATATGGAGACTTTAGCTAAAATTCTTAATAGTTTGAAAACGCTGGACAGAAGAATAATTTTTCTTTTTACTGCCTTTGCCGTTATAATTCCGCTTCTTACAGGATTTGGAATACCATCAAAGAAAATTACCAGAGAAGTTCAGGGAATTTATGATACTATAGAAAAAATTCCTCCTGAATCAAAAGTCCTTATATCTTTTGATTATGATCCTCAGACAAAACCTGAATGTCATCCTATGACTGTAGGACTTATAACACATCTCTTCAGGAAAAATCTGAAGGTTGTCGGTATTGCTCTGTGGCCGGCAGGTTCGGCACTGGGTGAACAGGTTCTTATAGAGAAATCAAAGGAATTCAACAAACAGTACGGTACTGATTATGTATTTCTGGGATATAAAAGCGGAGGAGATGTAGTTATACAGAAACTCTGCACCAATTTTCGGGAAACCTTTCCTACAGATAGTAAAAATGAATCAATTGATAAATTCCCTGTAATGAATAATGTTAACCGTCTGGCTGATTTTTCGGCTGTGTTAAGTCTTTCTTCCGGCGATCCCGGCCTTAAACAGTGGACAATAATAGGTCATGAACAGACAGGTGTTCTTGTGGCAGGAGGCTGCACTGCAGTAAGTGCTCCGGAATTTTATCCTTACCTTGATGCAAAACAGATGTTCGGTCTTCTCGGAGGTATGAAAGGTGCATCAGAATATGAAACTCTCCTTGAAATCAAAGGTCAGGCATCGGCAGGTATGGGAGCACAGTCTGTTGTTCATATGGTAATAATTCTATTTATCATACTGGCCAATATAAGTTATTTCTACGAAAAAAAGAAACAGAAACTCGGTATAGTAGATTAAGTAAGGAGGCATTTGTTTATGGTAATGAATATGGCAATTGTATGGCCTACTAATATAGAAAATGTTGGGATATGGGTTGCCGCCTTTCTGACACTTTGTATTTACAGTTTCCTTTATAAAGATAATCCTTTTTATAAATTTGCAGAATACCTTTTTGTCGGTGTCTCAGCCGGATACTGGGTAGCCATGCAATATTATAATTCTCTGAAACCAAATCTTATAGATAATCTCGCTATTGGTTTTCAAAAATTTGATTATCATCTCTGGTATATAGTTCCCGGCATACTGGGTATCATTATGCTTCTCAGACTTGCCCCCAGCATCGCCTGGATAAGCCGGTGGGCTCTGGCATTTGTTGTGGGACTCTCAGCAGGAATTAACCTTATAGCATATCTTCAGGGAAATGCCATAGCTCAGATTAAAGGTACAATGGTACCTCTCTGGGTTATGAGTCCTGACGGCGATATACTTAGATCTCTCTGGATGTCTTTCTGTAACTGGGTTATTGTGGGAGGAGTTTTCTGCGGTCTCATATACTTTTTCTTTTCCGTGGAACACAGGGGAGTTGTGGGAGGCATATCCAGAATAGGCATATATTTTCTTATGATTTCTTTCGGCGCTTCTTTCGGTTACACGATTATGGCCCGTATATCTCTTCTCATAGGAAGAATGCTCTTTTTACTGGGAGACTGGTTACAACTGATAAGGTAACATGAAAAAAAGAAAAAAAGAAAGGGATGACAAGTCCAAGCCATCGGTCATGCTGGCCTGGACTTTCAACCCTTTAAGAACCAGTTTACGTCATGTATTGATAATAATATTCCTTGGTTCTATCTTCTGTACAGCAGTATACTGGAATTTCAAAGATATTTTTTTATGTGTACTTTCAATGGTAATTTTTGTATGTTCCCTGAACAGTATGTTTTTCCCGACAGGTTATATACTGGAAGATGAAAATATTATAATAAAAAATATATTTTATACTCAAAAATTCCCATGGAACAGATTTCGCAGATATGCTCGGACAGGGAAAGGAGTTTTTCTATCTCCTTATCTGAAGCCATGCACTATGGATAATTACAGAAGTATACATCTTCTGTGCGATAAAGATAAGGAGAAAGAACTTTTAGATATTGTGAAGGAGAAACTGTCTTGCAAATAACAGAGGAAGATAAAAAGCTTATGGAAAAAATGGCCGCTCTTGTAGTATCCAGAAGACTTACTGCAATGGCTGTTTTTTTTCTGGAATCTTCAAAGCCTCTGAGTTTTATCGGCAGTCAATTTCTTGTTTTTATGCAGCCTTTTATTCAGTCATTTTTTAATTTTAAAGAATATGACAGAATAACTGCTTTAATGGAAGATAAAGAAAATGTAGAATTACTTATACAATATATAGAAGCACAGGAATCAGGGAAAAAAAATAAAAATTGAGCATCTTTTGTGTAAATTTAAGGTACAGGAAATTTCATTGTTTTAAGGTTAAGGGTGTTGGGTGTTGGGTTAAGAATATTAAACCTGAAACTTAGAACCTGATCTGACCGTGAATAAGGCTTTTACAGAGGTTTATACAAAATTTATGACAGAGCCAAAAAATTAATGTGGAGGTAAGTTGATGAACATTAAAAAAGAAGAAATCACAAGTATTCTCGCCACAGATTGTGGCAGTACTACCACAAAGGCCATACTCATAGAAAAAAGAGGCGATGAATTTCGTCTGATTGTAAGAGGCGAAGCGCCTACAACTGTTGAAGCTCCCGTAGAAGATGTAACGCAGGGAGTATTGAATGCAGTAACAGAAGTGGGTGAGCTGGCGGGAAGACAGATACTGGACGGAAATGGAATAATAAAACCTAAAAAAGGAGATAAAGGTGTTGATATTTATATCTCTACGAGCAGTGCCGGCGGAGGACTTCAGATGATGGTAGCAGGAGTCGTAAAGAATATGACCGCAGAAAGTGCTGCCCGTGCCGCTCTCGGCGGCGGTGCCATCGTAATGGACACTCTTGCCACAAACGATAAACGTCTTCCTCATGAACAGATACAGAGGATTCGTAACCTGAGACCTGATATGATACTTCTGTCAGGCGGTGTGGACGGAGGCACAGTTTCTCATGTAGTGGAACTGGGAGAAATTATAGCAGCAGCCAATCCACGGCCGAGACTGGGTATTTCCTATCAGCTTCCTGTTATATATGCAGGCAATGTCAATGCCAGAAAAGAAATAGAAAGACTTCTGGGTGAAAAAACCGCTCTTGATATTACAGATAATCTGAGACCTACTATGGAAAGAGAAAATTTAATGCCTTCAAGGCTTAAAATTCAGCAGCTTTTCCTTGAACATGTTATGGCACAGGCACCGGGATATAAAAAACTTATGGCCATGACTGATGTAGATATAATGCCCACACCTGCTGCAGTAGGTGATATTATGCAGAGAATATCGGAACAATACGGCATTCAGGTTGTAGGAGCAGATATAGGAGGAGCTACAACAGACGTATTTTCTGTCTTTAAAGGTGTATTTAACAGAACTGTAAGTGCAAATCTGGGCATGAGTTACAGTATATCTGAAGTATTCGCCGAAGCAGGTATGGAAAATGTTATGAAATGGGTTCCTTTTGATATGGACGAAAGGGATCTCAGAAACAGAATAAAAAATAAAATGATAAGACCCACTACAATACCACAGGTTCTTGATGAACTGGTAGTTGAACAGGCCATATGCAGAGAAGCCCTCAGAATTTCCTTCGAACAGCATAAAGCGCTGGCAGTAGGACTGAAAGGTGTTCAGCAGGAAAGAACTATTGCAGATATATTCAGCCAGAGTACAGGCGATGAAAGCCTCGTAGATGTTATGAGCCTTGATATGATAATAGGCAGCGGCGGCGTTCTTTCTCATGCCCCCAGGAGATGTCAGTCTGCCCTTATGATGATGGATGCCTATCTGCCTGAAGGCATAACGGAACTTACCGTAGACTCCATATTTATGATGCCCCAGTTAGGTGTTCTTGCAAAGGTTCATCCTGAAGCGGCAACACAGGTATTTTTAAAAGATTGCCTCATACGTATCGGAACATGTATTGCTCCTGTTGGTAAGGCAAAAGAAGGCAAAACAATTCTCAAAGCAAAATTAAAAATGCCCGGTGGTAAAGAGGAAGAAATGGATCTTAAGTATGGTGATTTAAAAGTCATACCTCTCGAAGTGGGTACAAAAGCAACGGTAGAATTGCACCCGGTAAAGGGTTTTGATATAGGAGAGGGTAAAGGACAGCCAAAATCTAAAGAAATAAATGGCGGTGTCGTAGGTATTATATTTGACTGTCGCGGCAGACAGCCTTTTGACCTGCCTAAAGATAAGAAAAAGAGAATAGAAAAATTACAGGCATGGATAGATGCTATGGATATATATCCGAGACAGGGTGTTCTTGCAAGATAAATCAGGTAGGGGCAGCGAACTGCCCCTGTATAGGGGCAGTTCGCGAACTGCCCCTACATAGAATAATCAGAGAGGTGAATAATTATGGCTCATGCCTATACGCCAGGATTAAGAGTAGTAGAAAAAACCATTATATATAAAGAAAGAAGACTTCCTCTGAGAGGGCAGGTAGTTGTGAAAAAGGGAGATAAAGTGAGTTCTGATAAAATTGTTGCCAGAACCGATCTGCCGGGTAATGTCCATATGGTCAATGTGGTAAATAAATTGAATATTACTCCTGCTGAAATTAAAGATTGTATGCTAAAAAAAGAGGGAGACCCTATAAAACTCGATGAAGTAATAGCGAAAAGCAGCAGTTTTTTCGGTCTTTTTAAATCTGTATGTACATCACCTATAAATGGTACGGTAGAAAGTATATCCAGTGTTACAGGTCAGTTAGTTCTCCGTGAAGCCCCCATTCCGGTTGAAATAGCAGCATATGTAGACGGAGTGGTAGATGAAGTTATAGAAGCGGAAGGTGTAAATGTTAAAACATGGGGAACCTATATACAGGGTATTTTCGGCGTGGGAGGAGAGGTGGTAGGACCACTTGAAATTGTTTCAAAATCAGTCGATAAACCTCTTACAGTTGATGATATTAAAGAAGATCTGTCCGGTAAGATAATAGTAGGCGGTTCTCTTGTAACAAATGATGTCATACAGAAAGCGAAAAAATGTGGCATAAAAGGTATTATTGTAGGAGGACTCGATGATAAGGATTTGAAAGAATTACTCGGTTATGACCTTGGAGTTGCCATAACAGGTCATGAAGAGATAGGCCTTACAATTGTAGTCACAGAAGGTTTCGGTCAGATAAAAATGGCAGAGAAAACCTATGATATTCTAAAAAGAAATGAAGGATTAAAGACTTCAATAAACGGAGCCACTCAGATAAGAGCCGGTGTTATAAGGCCTGAAGTAATAGTTCCTCTCATAGAAAAATATACTATGGAAGAGATACAGCAGGAACATGAATCAAAGGAACAGCTCGGTATGGATCCTGGAAGTCCTGTGAGAGTAATAAGAAAACCCTATTTCGGAGTACTCGGCACAGTGGTAAGTCTCCCTCATAATCTGACCAAAATGGAAAGCGAAACAAAGGTCAGGGTGGTGGAAGTCAAGCTGGAAACAGGTGAAACTGTTATATTGCCGAGAGCCAATGTGGAAACGATTGAGTCTTAAAATCGTAACGGATGACGCGTGACGCGTAACGGTTGAAGACCTCTCCTGTGCGTCACGCATCACCTTCCGGCAAATCTATG
The DNA here is from genome assembly GCA_040217665.1 of Vulcanimicrobiota bacterium. GTDB lineage: Bacteria > Vulcanimicrobiota > SpSt-956 > SpSt-956 > JAKJGF01 > CALARM01. Next base: position 1,771 of record JBEHWP010000014.1, on the reverse strand, counting down.
TGTCATAAAGCACGAAATCTATCCTTCTGTGACGCGGGATGCCATAACCCTGTCACTCGTTACGCGTTACGCGTCACGACCCTACCATTTCGCCCTACCATTTCGGTTTAAATTCCTTCGGTATAATAAAAGAACGGGGATTGGAGGAACGAAGCCTTGCTGTTTCTTCGTCAATCTTTGTGTCTCTCACAAGCTGCATGAGAGCCAGGTCAAGGCTCTGCATACCTTCTTCACGGCTGCTGTGAAGTATACTGTCTATCATTTTTGTTTTACCGTCTCTTATGACATTGGCCAGTCTCTGATTATTGATAGCTACTTCAACGACTGCGCATCTCCAGGTACCGTCCATCGTAGTTATGAGCTGTTGTGCTACTATTGCTTTCAGTGAATTACACAGCATAGATCTTATCTGACCCTGCATATATCCTGAAAATGTCTCAATTATTTTTTCTACAGTTCTTGTTACACCTGTTGTATGCATGATGCCAAGTACAAGATTCCCCGTGTCTGCAGCAAGAAGAGCTTCCATAAGCGTATCTTTATCCATCATTTCTCCTATCATTATAATATCTAAAGATTCTCTTCGTGCCGCTCTTACAACTTCTACAAAACTGGTAGCATGAATGCCTATTTCCCTGTGGAAGATGCGGCTTTTTTTATTTTTATGTATAAATTCGAGAGGTTCTTCTATTGTCAGTATATTGGCACTTCTCGTACTGTTTATGTAATCAAGTAAACAGGCCATTGTAGTTGTTTTTCCGCTCCCTGCAGGCCCTGTTATTATAACAAGTCCCTGCCTGTAACAGGCTATTGTTTTTAAAACATCGGGCAAACCAAGTATTTCCATAGAAGGAATCTCAGGCGGTATTATTCTGAATATTGCTCCCACACCGTTCTGTTCTCTCAACATATTGCAACGAAATCTGGCTATATTTGATACTTCATAGGTAAAATCCAGATCCCATTCTCTGCTGAATATATCCATCTGTTTTTTTGAAAAAATACCTGAAAGTAATTCCCATGATTTTTCTTCGGAAACAGCAGGTAAATATAATTCCGCAATCTCACCTTTCAGTCGCATTTTAGGAGGCAAACCGACTGTTATATGCAAGTCGGAAGCTTTTTCCTGAACCATAACTTTAAAGAGATCCTTCAGTGTATAATCAGGAGAAAGACTGGCTTTTATTATCTTACCTGAATTGTTTACCGGATAATCTATGATAATACCCAGGGCAGCACATCTGTCTTTTTTTAATACAGACATGGCTTCCTGTGTGGTACCGGCCATTTTATTTTCTTTAAAATTTTTTATATTATTTTTATCTACAGCAGCTTCCATCGCTACTTCAGGAGTTATAAGCTTATCTTTTAAGAGAGATAAAATAGATGAATCCATTGATTGCATGCCAATACTTCTGTTTGTTTCTATCAATGAATTAATCTGAAAAATCTTCTGTTCTCTTATGAGACTCTTGAGAGGAGTACAGCCTGTAAGAATTTCAACGGCAGGATATCTTATGGACCTTGCTCTGGATGTAAGTAATTGCTGTGTTACTATGGCTTTCAGTGATTCTGATAACATAGCACCTGTCTGAATATTCTGTTCAGGAGGAAAAGAATCTATAATACGTTCAATAGTTGATACACAGCTCAGGGTATTCATTGAAGATAATACGAGACACCCTGTTTCTGCTGCAACCATGGCAAGTTCTATTGTTTCAGGATCGCGGAGCTCGCTTATAAGTATAACGTCAGGATCTTCGGAAATAGA
>JBEHWP010000013.1:0-23521 GCA_040217665.1 Vulcanimicrobiota bacterium | reverse complement strand
TCACGCATTACGCATCACGCCAGTAATGTGTCATTTTACATATTTGAAGTCCCACTTATGTGTCATTGCTACATGTTTTTTTAAAATTTCACCTGTTTTTTTATATTTAAATTTTTTATTTCTCCCTGTTTTGAAGGGTTTTTTTATGTTTTTTTCTTCTTTAAATTATTCCTGTGGCACATATATTGCTTAATATGAATATAGTAAAATATGAAATATTTTTAAAACAGGAGGTTTTTATTATGCTGGATAATGTGAAAATCGGGACTAAAATTATCGGAGGGTTCTTAATAATTGCTTTTATAGCACTTGTTATCGGTATAATCGGATCTGTAAATTTAAATAAGATTGATAAGGCTGACACAATGTTATATAAAAATATTACTGCCCCTCTTGCCAATCTTATGAATGTAGCTGTAGCATTTCAGCAGGTCAGGGTAATTGTGAGGGATATGTGTCATACGAAGGATATTCAGGAAGCCAGGAAATACGGGGAAGATATTAAAAATTGCTCTGCAATAATTACGGAAAATATAAAACAATTTGATGAAAGTATTATTTCCGAGGAGCTTAAAAGAGCAAATGAACGTTTTGCTGAAACGAGAGTCGTTTACAGAAAGCATCTCGGTACATTGACTGAACTTACCGCACAGGGTAAACAGGAAGAAGCTCTTATTTTATTAAAAGGGGACGCCCGTGCTGCAGCAGAAGCGGAGCAGGAGGCAATTACTAAAATGGTTGCACTTATGCTTGAAGAAGCGAAGAAAAGTTCCGAAAATAATACAAAAACGGCCAACTTTGCCATGATTCTTATGGCTCTGTCCATACTTGTAGGAGTTATTCTTGCAGTAGTTCTTGGCGTGTTATTCGGGAAAAATATCAGTTCCACTATAAACAGTTCCATAAACGAAGTTGAACGATTGATTGATGGTACTCTTAACGGTAAACTGGATATGAGGGGAGATGCAGGAAAGATTAATTTTGAGTTCAGACCCATACTTACGGGTATAAATCAGCTTCTTGATGCAGTAATAGGCCCTCTCAATGTGGCGGCAGAATATATTGACAGAATATCAAAAGGCGATGTACCACCGAAGATTACAGATAACTATAAAGGCGATTTTAATGAAATAAAAAATAATATAAATAACTGTATAGACGGTCTCGGTGGTCTTGTAGAAGCTTCTCAGGTATTACAGAGAATGGCAGTAAACGATTATACCAGAAGAGTGGAAGGAAAATATCAGGGTGTATTCGCTCAGACAGCGGAAGCTACCAACTCTGTTCATGACAGGGTAACAAATATACGTAATGCAGTAAATAAGATTGCCGATGGAGATTTGTCACCTCTTGAATCCTTCAAACAGATAGGTAACGGAACAGGAAAACGATCGGAACAGGATACTCTGGCACCTGCCTTTATACGTATGATGGAAACTATTAAATCTGTAATAAATGAAATAGATAAACTTGCAGCAGGTGCAGTGGATGGTAAACTGAACGTCAGGGGCGATGTGTCAAAATTCAGCGGCGATTACAGAAAGATTCTTGAAGGTATAAATCATACCCTTGATTCTCTTGTAACACCTTTATCTATGGCAGCAGATTATATTGACAGAATCGCAAGAGGTGATATGCCTCCCAAGATTACTGCCGAATATAAAGGCGATTTTAATCTGATTAAAAATAATTTGAATGAACTTATAGATGCACTGGATAGAATTACCGTCATATCAGAAGATATTGCCGATGGTAATCTTATGGTAGTGGTTCGGGAACGGTCAGAACATGACAGATTGATGCTTGCTCTGAAACAGATGGTATCGGCTCTTCAGGGTATAGTTATGAATGTGAAGACTGCTACGGATAATGTGGCATCTGCAAGCCAGGAGATGAGTTCCAGCTCGGAACAGATTGCCCAGGGTGCTACTGAACAGTCTGCTTCTGCAGAAGAGGTTTCGTCTTCTATGGAAGAAATGACTGCAAATATAAAACAGAATGCCGATAATTCCAATCAGACTCAGAAGATTGCCATTAAAGCGGCAGAAGATGCAAAAGAAGGCGGAAAGGCCGTATCTGAAACAGTAAATGCCATGAAGGAAATAGCAGGAAAGATTTCTATTATAGAAGAGATTGCAAGACAGACAAATATGCTTGCACTGAATGCCGCTATTGAAGCAGCAAGAGCAGGTGAACATGGTAAAGGATTTGCTGTTGTTGCATCCGAAGTGAGAAGTCTTGCAGAAAGAAGCCAGATGGCAGCACAGGAAATAGGTAAATTATCTGTGGCAAGTGTGGAAGTGGCAGAAAAAGCAGGTATAATGTTAACTCAGATGGTGCCTGCCATACAGAAAACTGCAGAACTGGTTCAGGAAATAAGTGTTGCAAGTAATGAACAGAATACGGGAGCGGAACAGATAAACAAGGCAATTCAGGAACTGGACAGAGTAATACAGCAGAATGCAGGAGCATCTGAAGAAATGGCTGCTACTTCGGAACAGCTTTTAAGTCAGGCAGGACAGCTTCAGGAACTTATAAACTTCTTTAAACTCGACAGCTCCAGAACGTCTGTTATCAAGTCTGTTGTAAAAGGTGATAAAACAAGAGAAGTGAAAAAGTTAGCTGCCAGAGGTCATGTGAAGCCGCAGAAACAGATTGGTACATCAAAAATGGATTCAGGTGAAAAAGGGATAGTGTTAAAGCTTGACGCATCAGATAGTGAAGATGATGAATATGTGAGATATTGATAACAGGTAACCCGTGCCGGGATAACAATAAATTATTATGCAGGGCCACAGGCCCTGTTTTTTTCAGGATATTTTGTTATAGTCTATTGTTAGTTTATGAGAATCGTAACGCGTGACGAGTTTAATCCCAGCACATCACGCATTACGCATTACGAGGTTATTATTTATGGATAGTTATAACATTGACCGTATTGACTATAATGATAATTTTATAATTTTTAGAGGTTTTGAAACCATGTCTATAGAATCTTTTTATGAAGTCAGGACAATAATAAATAAGGAGGTTTTTAGATTCTTATGAAAAAAATACTTTATTTAGCCGCATTTATAATGTTCCTCTTATGTAATCTTCCTGCCTTTGCAGATCCTTTCTCCGATGTTCCTTCTGGCCACTGGTCCTATGATGCAGTGCAGATACTTGAAGAAAAAGGACTTGTAGAAGGTTATCCCGATGGATTGTTTAAAGGTGACAGGCCTATGACCCGTTATGAAATGGCCATGGTAGTGGCAAGAGTTGTAGCAAAACTGGAACAGGTTCAGGCATCTATTCCGGAAATGCCGGATCTCTCCGTTTATGCTACGAAATCTGATATGGAGATACTGGATAAACTGCTCAAAGAATATAAAAAAGAACTGGATGCTCTCGGGGTAAGAGTCAGTAATATAGAAGAAACTATGGGAAAACTGACTGCCCGTGTACAGGAGCTTGAAAGAATTAAGCTGAGTGGAAATTTTAATACAACGGCTGTTGCCATCGGTCTGTCACCGGGGGCAAATAATACTACCGGTCCCGGTACTCCTGCCAGCGGAAGTTCATCTTTCAGTTCCATATCAAATCCTCCCGGTGGACCGTCAGGGCCGGGTCTGCAGTATGGTTCAGACGAATATTTAGGTGGTTTCAGACTCTATCAGGGTGTTGCTGTTATGTCAGAATTAAATCTGAATGTATCGGCAAAGATTGCCGAGAAGGTTAAAGCAGGCGGTAATCTGGAAGCTTACAGTACCTTTGGTGAAAAAGGCATCTCTGATATGTGGGGTCTTGTTCCTCCTTATAACAGTACAGGCAGACAGCCTACTTATGATCTTCATTTTCAGGCAAATTTATCAAGCCTCTGGTTTGATACAGACGGTGACTGGGACGTTACAGGCAAATACGGTGATTATACTGTAAGTAAAGTTTCTTCCAGCTTATTTGTCGGACCGAGAGCACTTTATGCCTATGGCGGCACAGTAAGACTTCCTCTGAATGGTCTTAATTTTTCCGGAAATCTTTATAAAGCAGTAGATTTTGAAGCTTTTACAGCTTATAATATAAACTCTACCCAGGGATTTTTAAATCCTGACAGAAGTAATACCGGAAGTCTTTATCTATACGGTAATGCCGATCACAGACATCCTCTTAGTAATCCTACATGGTATCCTCTTGCAGTTCCTTATAATGACGGAGCAGGTTCTTCTCATTTTCTGAGTTACGGCCAGGTAGATAGAGGTATGTATGATAATCATATGCAGGGTTTCTGGGTTGGCCGTACTTTCTGTGATGATAGAGCTCATATTGAAGGTGCCTATTTAAGAGTTTATGAAAATTATGCATCACATCCAGACGTATTTGCAGTAGGAATTGCTCCGAAAGATACCAATTATTTCGGTGTCAATGGTTATTATATATTCGGTGATGATATAAAAATAAAGGTTCTTGGAGAATTTAATCAGACCAGATTTGACTATAATCTTCTGGATAATAGTAATAGCAGTCATGCCGGAAGTTTCTTCAGTGCCGGTGCAGAAGTTGATTTTGGAGGAAATGTTAAGGTTTACGGTAAATTTTTAAGAATTGATGCCAATTATGATCCTTTCAGTTTCCACAGAACATGGGAAAAAGGTTATGGAGATGGTCTCCATGCACAGAAATGCTGTTCTTCCTGGAAATACGGACTTCTTGCAAATCCTACAAGATCAGGAGAGCTATTGCCGAACAGAACAGGCATTGATATAGGTGCAGACTGGACTGTAGGTGAGGAAAAAGAAGGTCATATTTATGGAGATTTTACCTATTTAAGACAGTTAGTGCCGACACAGATAACAAATGATGAAAATTCTTTCCAGAAATATGATATGTTAAATCCTCTTTATTTCAATCAGTATAATTCATCTGCTTTTGTGCCCGGAGTAATAGGTGCCAATATTTATGGAAATCAGGACATGGTTTTTACTGATAATGATTCTGCTAAAGGCGATACTTATATATTTGAAATTGCCGGTCATTACAGGTTTGGTAAAAATCTCCATGTATGGGCAGATTATGAAAGATATAATTTTAAACGTGAGTTTGCTACAGTTCATACTACCAGTACAGGCATACCTTTTACAAAATATGATGTTCATTTTAATTATCTTTCTACAGGTGCTACTTATGATATTACTGATAAACTTTCTGTTCAGGGTAATTTTGCTTATGTATCAAATGGTGGAGAGAAAAATGGTGCCAGTGTTGACTGGAAGCAGTTTATTCCGGGCTGTGGTATAAAGTATGATTTCAGTGCCAATACTCATATACTTCTGGATTATAAATATTATTCCTATTCTGATGATGCCACTTCGGTAGCAGGGGCAAATGATTACACTGGTAGTAAATTAATGACCAGGCTGGTAATAAATTTCTAACATTTTTGAGATCTAATTGCGAAAAGGGCTGTTTTAAAACAGCCTTTTTTATTGTACAGCCTACATGAATTATAGCTATGTAATGTGTAATGTGCAGGGATAAACCCGTCACGCGTAACGCGTTACGCGTCACGAGAGTATTTATGTATTATTTATGCTCATCTCAGCAAATAGTTAATAGTGCCTAATGTTATTTTTTTACTTTTCATTTTCACTCTTTACTCTTTAGTATTTTTTATTTTTTTATAAATTTTCCTTTCTTTCTGTCGATATTACATTTATTAACATATTATTTAAAAAGGAGGTATAAATTTATGAATTTTAAGTGGGATGAAATGACTATAAAAACAAAGTTAATGGTATCCCTTGGTCTTGGTGGTCTCGTTTTATTTTTAATTATGATAAGTGTAATAATTTTTATCACAGGTGCTCAGGAAAAAGAACTGGCATATTCACAGGCAATGGAAACAACAAAGAAATATGCCGGTGACGTAAATGCAGAAATGACCGGATATAAAACAATTGCTACAACCCTTGCGGCAACTCTCGATACTTATAAGATTTCATCTGCAAACAGGGATGAAATAAGTGAAACCCTGAGAAATCTCCTTGAAAAAAACCCTCTTCTTCTCGGCACTTATGTAGGTTTTGAACCAGGTGCTTTTGACGGGAAAGATGGTGCTTATATCAATAAAAAAGGACATGATAAAACGGGGCGCTTTATTCCTTACTGGAATAGATTGGCCGGTTCCATGACTCTTGATCCGCTGGTAGATTACGATGTTCCCGGTGCCGGCGATTATTATCAGTTGCCGAAGAAAACAGGAAAAGACCGGGTTATAGAGCCATATTTATATCAGGGAATTTTATTGATGAGCTATGTCTCACCAGTAATGAGACAGGGACAATTTGCAGGCATTGCAGGAGTTGATGTAGGTCTTGCCCATATGGACAATGTAATAAGCAAGATTAAACTGTTTGATACAGGTAACTGTATTCTTATAAGCAATACAGGTATTATAGTGTCTGCCAGTGATAAAAATTTTATAGGTAAACAGACACTTTATGATGTGGCAGATCAATTTAATGCACCGGGTCTGAAAGATATAGCCGGTAATTTGCAACAGGGAAAAGAAGGATATAAAGAACTTTATTATCCTGTTACAGGAAAAAAATCCGTATTGTTTTATACACCTGTAAAAACTGGCGGATTTGGTCTCATAAGTATTGTCCCGGAAAGTGAGATATTTGCAGGTATAAATCGTTTGAAATTTATATTGATTTTCATAGGATTTATTGCAATAGCTATTCTTATATTTTTCTCTATAACGTTTTCCCGTACTATTGCCTCCATACTTGATGATGTTATAGGGGAAACAAAAAAATTAACCGATGCTGCAATAGAAGGTAAACTGGATGTGAGAGGTAACCCTGAAAAAATTAATTTTGAATTCAGGCCAATAATCGAAGGTGTAAATCACCTTCTTGATTCACTTATAGCTCCTTTGAATGTAGCTGCTGAATATGTTGATAGAATTTCCAAAGGTGACATTCCTCCCAAAATTACAGATACGTACCGTGGAGATTTTAATGAGATAAAGAATAATTTAAATACCTGTATAGATGCAATAGAAATACTTCTCGGAGATGTAAATAAACTTGCTTCTGATGCTATAGAAGGTAAATTTGATACAAGAGGAGATGCCTCAAGACATCAGGGACATTTTTCAAAGGTAGTAAAAGGTATTAACAATACTCTTGATACAGTAGTAGATAAAGTATTCTGGTATGAACAACTGCTTGATGCCATACCATTTCCTCTCTCTGTAACGGATATGGATATGAATTGGACTTTTATAAATAAACCTGTGGAAAATTTTCTTGGCGTAAAGAGAAAAGATATTCTGGGAAAACATTGCAGTAACTGGAATGCAAATATATGCAGGACAGAAAACTGCGGTATTGTAGGACTGAGAAGAAACAAACTTCAAACAGTTTTTGAACAGAAGGGTATGAATTTTCAGGTAGATACTTCTTATATACATAATGCAAGAGGTGAAAAAGTCGGACATATAGAGGTTGTACAGGATATAACAGCAAGGGAAAAGGTTTCCGAATATCAGAAGATTGAAGTAGAACGTCTGGCAGGTAATCTTGATCTACTTGCAATAGGAGATTTTAACCTTTGTACAGAGGTTTCAACTGGAAATCAGTATACAGAAAAAGAAAGAGAAAATTTCCTCAAAATTAATGAAAATCTTTTAAAGGTAAAACATGCCGTCAGTGCTCTTGTTTCAGATGTAAATGTATTATCCGCTGCAACACTTGAAGGTAAACTGGATATTCGTGCCGATGCCTCCAGACATATGGGAGACTACAGTAAAGTCATAGTGGGCGTAAATGATACACTGGATGCAATCATAGATCCCCTTAATATGGCAGCCAGTTATATAGATCTTATAAGCAAAGGAAATATGCCTGAAAGGATTACTGCAGAATATGAAGGTGATTTCAATGTAATTAAAAATAACGTAAATGAACTTATTAATGCATTTAATCATATAACCACTATTTCAGAGCAAATTGCAGAAGGTAACCTTCTTGTAAGTGTTCAGGAACGTTCTGAAAATGACAGACTTATGGTGGCATTAAAACAGATGGTTGCTTCTCTCCAGGATGTAGTTATAAAAGTTAAACTGGCAGCAGACAATGTAGCGTCAGGAAGCCAGCAGATGACGTCAAGTGCAGAACAGATTTCACAGGGTGCTACGGAACAATCTGCTTCTGCAGAAGAGGTTTCTTCTTCTATGGAAGAAATGACGGCAAATATAAAACAGAATGCAGATAATGCCAATCAAACCCAGAAAATTGCTGTTAAAGCTGCAGAAGATGCAAAAGAAGGAGGAAAAGCAGTATCTGAGACAGTAACCGCCATGAAGGAAATAGCAGGAAAGATTTCCATTATAGAGGAAATTGCCCGCCAGACAAATATGCTGGCTCTTAATGCCGCTATTGAGGCAGCAAGAGCCGGTGAACATGGTAAAGGTTTTGCCGTAGTTGCCTCAGAGGTTCGCAGTCTTGCCGAAAGAAGTCAGATGGCAGCACAGGAAATAAGCAAACTGTCTACTGTAAGTGTAGAAGTGGCTGAACGGGCAGGAGAAATGTTAACTCAGATGGTGCCGGCCATACAGAAGACGGCAGATTTAGTCCGTGAAATAAGTTCTGCCAGTAATGAACAGAATGTGGGTGCAGAACAGATAAATATGGCAATACATCAACTTGATCAGGTAATACAGCATAATGCCGGTGCTTCCGAACAAATGTCTGCTACATCGGAAGAACTTTTATCTCAGGCAGAACAACTTCAGGAACTTATAAGCTTTTTCAATGTAGAAGAACAGATTTCAGACATGAAAGGCGGAAAAACTGTTCACGGAAAAAAGGATAGAGAGAGGATATTTACAGCCCCTTCTAAGAAAGCAAAAGAACCGGTCAGGGGGAAATTACCGGGAAAAGGTGTCATTCTCAGTCTTACGGCAAAAGACAGTGAAGATGATGAATATATGAAATTTTGATGTTTCTTGAAGAACAGGACATAATGCAACTGTGTCCTGTTCTTTGCAGTGATGCTGATATACATAATAGTACACCTTTGTAATTCAGGATATGTGTTAAATAATGTGACATTGTTTAAAAATGTGTCGGCGCATTTGTGTGACAATGTCACATGTTTTTTTATCGATTTAAATTTTTTAACTGTGACTATTTTATTTTTATCCATTAATATGACTCTTTTTTATGCTCTTAATTGTAAGATGAACATATATATGGCACATATACTGCTTAATTAATATATGGAATATGTTTTAGAGAAAGAGGCATAAGATTATGGATGAAATAAAGAGTAAACCAAAATTTTGCCCCTTTATAAATGATAATTATGAAGAATGTTACTGTAATGATTTAAAGAGTCAGAATATTGAAACAGTAATATATTACTGCGGGCAAAATTATAAATTATGTAATATATATAAACATATATGCCAGAAAAAGAAAAAAGAAGAGAAAGGCTGTGAAAGCTGTGAACAATCTTGATATATTTACAAATACATTTAAAGAAGAAGCCTACGAACTTTTATCTGAACTGGAACAATCTCTCCTTATACTGGAGGAAGAACCGGAGAACTCAGATCTTATAGCCCGTATTTTCCGTGCCATGCATACCCTTAAGGGATCGGGGAATATGTTCGGTTTTGTCAATATAGGCAGGTTTACTCATAATATAGAAACCGTATTTGACAGGGTTCGAGACGGAAAAGTTTCCGTTACAAGGGAACTTATAGATCTTACTCTTTCTGCCTGTGATCAGATAAGAATTATGCTTGAAGATAAAGAACCTAATATACTGAAAGATAATGATAAATGTATAGAAATTTCTTCTAAGTTTAAAACGTTTCTTCCTGAAGAGGAAAGTAAGGTAAAAGAACCATCGGATAAGGTTTCCGACAGAGAAAAACATAAACAAGTCACCTATAGAATCAGTTTCCAGCCGGGACCGGATATTTTTAATTATGGTACCAATCCTATTTATTTACTGGACGAACTTTATGAAATGGGTCAGTGTAACGTTACGGCAAAAAGAGGACTTATTCCTGACCTTGAAGATTATAATCCCGAAACCTGTTATACCGGATGGGATATAATTCTGAATACAGACAAAGATATAAATTCCATAAAAGATATTTTTATCTTTATAGAAGATGATTCGGAAATTAATATTCAGATTTTAGAGGAAGAAGAACCTGATATTTTTGAACCGGTTAAGGTTCAGAAGATAGAAGATAATAAAGATGACAGTAACATAGAAATACAGGAGGAAAAGAAACAGCTAGAAGTAGCTTCTGATGTGTCTCCTGAAAAAATAAAGGATGGCCCTGCAAAACGTCACGATGAAGGAGTTACAAGCATCCGTGTGCCATCGGAAAAACTGGATAAACTGGTAAATCTCGTAGGAGAGATCGTTATAAATCAGGCACAGGTTTTTCAGGCAGTAAGCGATATACAGGATCTTTCCCTGAGGGCGTCTGTAAAGAAAATGGAAAATCTGATTGTAGATCTTCGTAATATGACCCTTAATATCAGAATGTTACCGATAGGTACGATATTTGGCAAGTTTCGTCGCCTTGTAAGAGATCTGTCAAAAGATCTGGGAAAAGAAGTGGAATTGATAACAGAAGGAGATGAAACTGAATTAGATAAAACAGTCATAGAAAGACTCCAGGATCCTCTTGTCCATCTTATAAGAAATTCTATGGATCATGGTATAGAAGAACCTTCAGAAAGAAAGAGAAAAGGGAAGCCTGGAATGGGAAAAATTTATTTGAGGGCCATTCATTCAGGGGCAGAGGTGCTTATAAAAATAAGCGATGACGGAAAAGGCCTCCGGAAAGAACCCATTTATGCCAAAGCTCTCAGCAAGGGGCTGATTATTCCGGGGAAAGAAATGTCTGAAAGCGAAATATATAATTTAATATTTCTTCCCGGATTTTCCACTGCAACACAGGTAACAGATGTTTCGGGAAGAGGAGTGGGCATGGATGTGGTGAAGAAAACAATAGATTCTCTCGGAGGAGCAATTGAAATAGAAAGTAAAGAAGATTTTGGTACTGATATTACTTTAAAACTTCCTCTGACACTTGCCATAATAGAAGGACTTGTGGCAAGCATAGATGACGATTATTTTGTATTTCCTCTCTCTGCCGTGGAAAGAAATGTGGAACTTACTGCTGCCGATATAGAGAGAGCTCATGGCAGACATATAGTAAAGGTAAGGGATCAGATAATTCCTTATATTAAATTACGGGAAACCTTCAACATAAAACCCAGTGATGCCATTAAGAGGGAACAGATAGTTATAACCCGTATGAATGACCATAAAGTCGGTTTTGTAGTAGATAAGGTTATAGGCACTCAGCAGACTGTAATAAAATCTTTAAACAGGGTTTTCCAGAAGGTGAAACTTTTTTCGGGAGCTACAATACTCGGAAACGGCCGTGTCGCCCTCATACTGGATGTTATTCAACTGATAAAAGACGGAGAAATACAAAATCTTTTATATGATAAAAGAAAATTTTAAAAAAAGGAGGGGATAAACCCTGTTTTTCTTTTAAAAAGAAATCAGGGGAAATTTATGAAGATTATAAATGAAATAAGTATCAGATGGAAGCTTATGTTTTTTGTTATACTGGCGGTAGTGCCACTCATAATACTCGGTTTTTTCAGTTATAATACTGCAAGAAAAGAAACATTGAAACAGATTGAAGCCAATCTGAAACAGCAGGGACTCGTTATTTCAGAGGAAGTAAGAAATGTTTATGTACTGCTTCAGAGTAACCTGAACAGTAATTTAACAGTGGCAGAACATACAATATTTACTTCAAGGCCAGAGATGGATGAAAGCAATTTGATTGACCTTAATGCGATAAACCAGGACGACAAATCTGCAAGGAAAATCTCCATACCTTCTATGAAGATGAATGGCAGGAATATTGCCTATAACTATGAAGGTGTAGATAAAGTGCAGAAAATGCTGGGTGTGACCTGTACCATATTTCAGGTCATACCGGAAGGTTTATTGAGAATATCTACCAACGTGAAAAAACAGGATGGTACAAGAGCTGTCGGAACATATATACCTGCTTCTTCCGGGGTATATGAAACTGTTATGAGAGGAGAAATCTTTCGTGGCAGGGCAATGGTAGTGGGAAAATGGTATCTTACTGCCTATGAACCGATAAAGGACAACAGAGGTAATATTATAGGGGCTTTATATGTGGGAATGGATGAGAAATTATGTCAGCAACCTTTACTTGATAGTATTTCAAAACTGGTTATAGGAAAAACGGGATATGTTTATATTCTGGACGGGAGTGAAGGGAAAAATAAAGGGAACTATATTTTATCTGCCGGAAGAACAAGAGACGGAGAAAATATATGGAATGCTGAAGATTCTTCGGGGAATTTATTTATTCAGGATATAATAAATAATACAACAAAACTGAAAGAAGGAGAGTCTTATATTTCTTATTATCCCTGGATTAATAAAGGTGAGAAAAAGGCAAGAATGAAGGTTGCAGGCTGTGTATATTTTCCGGAATGGAAATGGGTTATAGGTTGCAGCGCCTATCATGAAGAGTTTCTGGACGGATTGAATAATATAAAAAAGATGGCTTTTTTAATATCCATCTTTGCCATCATAGTCACACTGTTCTTCGGATTATTTATTGTTCAGAATATAACAGGTATTATTAAAAGCCTGCAGAGTGAAACTGAAAAACTCATTAAAGCTACAACTGCCGGGAAACTGGATGTGAGAGGTGAACCGGAAAATATTAACTTTGAATTCAGATCTATTATAGAGGGTATAAATGGCCTTCTGGATGCAGTCATTAAACCACTGAATGTAGCTGCCGAATATATTGACAGGATTTCAAAAGGAGATACGCCTCCAAAAATTACAGATAATTATCAGGGAGATTTTAACGAGATTAAAAATAATATAAATCAGCTTATAGGAGCACTTACTGAAGTGACCGATATAGCAGGAAATATTTCAAACGGTAATCTGAATGTTGTCGTAAGGGAGAGATCTGCCCAGGATAAACTTATGCTTTCCTTAAAAAGTATGGTTTCTTACCTGACTGATTTGATAGCTGAAGTAAATAAACTTACTGTAGCGGCAACAGAAGGAAAACTGGATATAAGGGGAGACCTGTCCCGGTTTGACGGAGATTTCAGGAAAATTCTGAATGGTATAAATGAAACCCTTGATGCAGTGGTAGGGCCTCTGAATGTATCTGCCGAATATGTTGACAGGATAAGTAAAGGTGATATACCTCCCAGGATTACCGATACTTACAGAGGCGACTTCAATGAAATTAAGAATAATCTGAATACATGTATAGATGCCATAAATGCTATGATGAACGATATTAATATGCTTGTTCAGGCAATGATGACAGGTAAGCTTGACGTGAGGGCAGATTCTATAAAACATCAGGGAGATTTCAAGAAGATTGTTGAAGGTATTAACAGAACATTGAATACTCTCGTAGGATATCTGGACTCCATGCCTTCTCCTATGATGACTATGGATAAAGAAATGAATGTCCAGTATATAAATCAGACTGCAGCAACTCTCTGCAGGCAGAATAAAACACAGCTTACAGGTTCAAAATGTTATGATCTCTTCAGGACTTCTGATTGCAGAAGTTCTAAATGTGCCTGTGCAAAATCCATGCAGGAAGGAAGAACGGTCACGTCCGAAACAGATGCCCATCCTGCAGGAACGGATATGGAAATATCTTATACTGGTATTCCCATCAAAGATGAACAGGGTAAGATTATAGGTGTTACGGAATTCGTATCTGATCTGACTGAAATAAAGAAAGCAGAAAAAGTGGCAAAGAAAATAAGGGAATATCAGGAAAATGAAGTGATGAAGGTCATAGATACACTGAGTAATCTTTCGTGCGGTCATATGGATTTAAAACTTGAAGTCGAAAAAGGTGATACTGATACGGCAATGGCAGAGGAAATGTTCTCCAATATAGCTTCATCTATAGAGCAATCCATAAATGCCATAAAAGCTCTCGTAACAGATGTAAATGTGCTGTCATCTGCGGCAGTAAAGGGAAAACTCGATACAAGGGCAGATGTGACAAAACATCAGGGTGATTACAGGAAAATTGTTCAGGGTGTAAATGATACACTGGATGCAGTCATAGGTCCTCTCAATATTGCAGCAGAATATATTGACAGAATAAGTAAGGGTGATATTCCGCCTGTAATTATGGAACATTACAGCGGAGATTTCAATGAATTAAAAAATAATCTGAATGATTGTATAGACTCATTCAATAACATTACTGCCATTGCAGAAGAGATTGCTTCAGGTAATCTCCTGGTAAATGTTACGGAACGTTCGGGTAATGACAGACTTATGATTGCTTTAAAACAGATGGTTGTTTCCCTGAAGGAAGTAGTTACAAATGTCAAGGTTTCTGCAAATAATGTAGCTGCAGGAAGTCATGAACTGACTTCAAGTGCGGAAATGATTTCTCAGGGAGCTACGGAACAGTCTGCTTCTGCAGAAGAGGTTTCTTCATCTATGGAAGAAATGACTGCAAATATAAAACAGAATGCAGATAATTCGTCTCAGACTCAGAAGATTGCAATCAAGGCTGCTGCAGATGCAAAAGAAGGAGGACAGGCTGTATCTGAAACAGTTAATGCCATGAAGGAAATAGCAGGAAAGATTTCCATTATAGAAGAAATTGCAAGACAGACAAATATGCTTGCTCTCAATGCAGCTATTGAAGCAGCACGAGCAGGTGAACATGGAAAGGGCTTTGCTGTCGTCGCTTCCGAAGTAAGGAGTCTTGCAGAAAGAAGTCAGATGGCGGCCCAGGAGATAGGGAAATTATCTGTTGCAAGTGTGGAAGTGGCAGAAAAAGCAGGATCTATGTTAACTCAGATGGTACCTGCCATACAGAAGACTGCCGATCTGGTTCAGGAAATAAGTGCTGCCAGTAATGAACAGAATGTGGGAGCCGAACAGATAAATATGGCAGTACAGCAACTGGATCAGGTAATACAGCAAAATGCCGGCGCTTCCGAAGAAATGTCTGCAACGGCAGAAGAACTCCTGAGCCAGGCAGAACAATTAAAAGAACTTATAACCTTTTTCAAATTAGAAGATGAAAGTGCCAGTAAGAAGATTTATGGTGGTGTGAAAAGTCACGGAAAAAAACAGAAGAACAAAGAAAAACCTGTTACACAGGAAGCTGTAAAAGAGCCAAAAGTTATTACTACGTCAGGGAAAGGTGTCATGTTGAGTCTTACGGCAAGAGACAGCGAAGATGATGAGTATGTGAGATTTTAAGTGAGCACATGGTGAGAAGTTGAATTTAAGCATATTCCTTGCGTCACTGTGGGAGAGGATTATGAATAGAAAAAGTGATCCTTTAATCAGCTATACGAAGGTTATGATGTCAGAATATAATAATCTCTGGAATAAATCTGTTCCTGAAGAAGGTTCACATAAACCGGCAGATAAACAGAAATATATAATGTTTATTGATACCGAGACGGATTTGCTTGATATAGTAAGACAGGAATTGCCATGTTTTGTCGGATATGATATTATAACATTTACATCCTGTACGGAGGCATTAAGAGAATTTTTTTTAAATCCTGAGAATTATATTTTAATTGTTATCAATCAGGTTATGCCCTCTATGACGGGACTTGAATTTGCTGAAGAAATTTTACGTTCTCGACCTCCCATGCCTGTTATTCTCTGTATGGGATTTAATAATGAATCTATAGAGGAAAAAGCCATAAAAGCCGGTATTAAAAAGTGTATAGTGAAGCCTTTTGGCCTGGGTGAGCTTACATGCCATATAAATAGAATTCTCATTCTTAGTCGTGACCAGATCGGTCAAGAGTATCCATAAAAAGCTTCTGCCTGGCAGGCTCTGGAGAAGAAAAATTAGTTTTTTACATAGAATTAAAGATTAAATAAGGGTTAATTTATTGTCTGTAAAACAAATGATATAAGGCAAATTATTTCTTCGTAAGAGCCTGTCAGGCAGAAGCTGATAAAATGATTACGAACTTATCTGGAGCGGTACTAAGGAATTGTCACGAAATAACTACATAATATTTACAGTTGTATTTATTGATGCTCACCGGAGCAGGAAAATGTTGTAAGGGTTTATATAGTGTCTCCCGGTTTTTATGGCAGTTACATAAAAAATGTATGTGAATGAAACTGACACAGACACAATTAAAGCACAGAGAGATCTGGCTCTTGGCATTGCTGCTGCTTCAACCATTGAAGAAGCCCTTCCTCTCTGTCTGGATATAGCCATATCCATAGCAGGTATGGACAGTGGTGGTATATATCTGATAAAAGATTCTGGCGATATGTTCCTTGCCTGTTCAAAGGGATTGTCGGACAGATTTATATCAGAAGTAACTCATATAAAGGCAGATTCTGATAAAGCCATGGTAGTTATGAATAGAACTCCTGTTTATACTACATATGACTGTTTAACAGGTTTTCTTCTGAGTGATTATCCGAAGACAGAAGGATTACGTGCAATTACTATTATCCCTGTAATATATAAGGACAGTGTTATAGCCTCTTTGAATATTTCTTCTCATAGTCTTGATGAAATACCTCACAGCAGCAGAGAGCATCTGGAAACAATCGCAGCACAGATAGGTAATGCTCTTGCCCGTATAAAAGCTGAAGAGGAAGTCAGAGAAAAGCAAAAAGAACTTGAAAAACTTTTAGATGCTCTGAAAGTAGAAGAAGAACTCAGAAAATACAGAGAACAACTTGAAGAAAGAGCGGAAGAATTAAAATCTATAAACAGGAGATTGGAAAGAGAAATTGCCGAACGTAAACAGGCAGAAATTGCCCTCAGAGAGAGTGAAGAGAGATATAGAAACCTTTTTGAAAATTCTTCTCTCGGTATGTTTCAGACCACTATAAATGGCACTTTTATCAGTCTCAATGAATCCTGTGCCAGAAGCTTCGGGTATAATTCACCTGACGAGGTTATAAGAAAAGTAAAAGATCTCGGACAGACTGTTTATTCTGAACCATCCCTTCGTGATGAAATGATTGAAACACTTCGTATGACACAGGGTATGAGAAAATTTGAATATAATCTTCTTCGTAATGATGGCAGTCCTCTGACTGTTAATCTATATATGAGACTTGTCCGTGATGCAAAAGGTAAAGAACTTTACCTGGAAGGTTTTTTAGAGGATATTACGGAACGTAAACGTCTGGATGAAGCCATTAAAACCAGTGAAAGAAATTTTCGAAGACTTTCTGAAGAATATCATATACTGCTTGATGCTCTTCCTGATACCCTGCTTGTACTGTCAGTTGAAATGGAAATTTTATGGGTAAATACGTCGGCCGTATTCCACCTGGACGAAGATACTGTTTTAAAAAGAAAATGCTATTCTTTATTCTACAATGAATCTAAACCATGTAAAAATTGTCCTGTTGTAAAGAGTTTTTCTACAGGAAAAGCGGAAAGCTCCCAGGTATTGACATCAAATAACAGGTACCTCGATGTCAGGTCAAGACCTATAAAAGACGAATATGGCCATATTTCCAGAATTATAGTTCTTGCAAGAGATATGACTGAAAAGATATTTTTACAGAGAGAAGCCATCAGGGCAACACATCTTGCATCAATCGGAGAACTTGCAGCAGGAGTGGCCCATGAGATCAATAATCCTCTCACAGGCATAATTAATTATGCCCAGATAATTGCAAATAAAAGTGAAAAAAACAGTAAAAATTACGATGTATGCACAAGAATAATAAAAGAAGGGGATCGTATCGCGAGAATAGTAAAAAGCCTTCTTTCTTTTGCCAGAAGTACGAGACAGGATAAAATGCCTGTTGATATAGGCCAGATTTTTACGGATTCAATTATTCTTACAGGGGCCAGGATGAATAAAGACGGTATTACTTTTCAGGTAAATATTTCTGAAACATTGCCGAAAATTATAGCAGAGCCAAATCAAATTCAACAGGTATTTCTGAATATACTGAGTAATGCAAGGTACGCTCTCAATAATAAATATCCTTCTTATGACAGTAATAAAATCATTAATGTTGCCTGTGAAGAAATAACTGTTGATAATGAAAAATTTGTAAGAATAATGTTTCAAGATAACGGATGCGGTGTCCATTCCGGTATAATTGATAAGGTTTTTAACCCTTTTTTTACTACCAAACCTCTTGGAGAAGGTACTGGTCTCGGGTTAAGTATAAGTTACGGTATTATAAACGAACATAAAGGACATATTATGATAGACAGTGTTGAAGGAGAATTTACAAAAGTTATTATTGATCTGCCAGTATGGGAAGGCGAATTTTAACTGTTAAAAGAGGCATGATGAACATATGAAATACAATATTCTTGTTGTAGACGATGAAGAAAGTATAAGAGATACTTTTGAATTTTTTCTTTCCGAAGAAGGTTATAATGTCTTTCTGGCATGTAGTTATACAGAAGCTTCCGAATATATTTTAAATAAACAGGTTGATCTTATTGTCACCGATATTATTCTGGGAGGAAAAACAGGCATAGAAATTCTTCAATCTGTTAAAGAGAAAAATTTGAACTGTCCTGTCGTAATGATTACCGGTTATCCCAATCTGGATACTGCATCGGAAGCAGTCAGACTCGGTGCTTTCGACTATCTTTCGAAACCTGTAACACAGGATATACTCCTTAAAACTGTAAAACTGGCACTGGAGCATAAAAATATTATTGATGAAAAAGATAGATATCGTTCAAATCTTGAGGCTATTTTTCGAAGTGTAAAGGATGGAATTATTACTGTAGATAAAGATCTGAATATTATAGAAATCAATGATTCCGTAAAATCTATATGCAGTCTGTCCGACTCTTCTAAAGGAAAACCGTTCAACTGTATGGGATGTAACGGGAAAATATGTTTTGAAGCACTCAATAAAACAATTATAGAGAAAAAAGCTGTAGAAGTATACCGCATTGAATGTCAGTCCATCCATAAGGCAGGTCAGGTGGTGAGTCTGAGCATAACACCCCTTGTAGGACGTAACGGAGAATTTTCAGGAGCCGTTATGGTAATAAAAGATGAAACAAGTCTCGTAAACCTGGAGAAAACGGTAAGAAAAAGACAGTCTTTTCATAATATTACAGGTAAATCGGAAAAAATGCAGCACGTTTATTCCCTTATAGAGGATCTCGCTCCCGTATCTACTACTGTTCTTATTACAGGTGAAAGCGGCACAGGGAAGGAGCTTGTGGCAGAAGCATTACATTATATGAGTCCCAGAAGAGATAAACCTCTCGTTAAAGTAAACTGTTCTGCCCTTACAGAAACCCTTCTGGAAAGTGAACTTTTCGGACATGTTAAAGGTGCTTTTACCGGTGCACTTAAAGATAAAGCAGGCAGATTTGAACTTGCTCATAAAGGAACAATTTTTTTAGACGAAATAGGCGATATATCGCCTTCTCTTCAATTACGCCTTTTAAGAGTTCTTCAGGAAAAGGAATTTGAAAGGGTGGGAGACAGTAAGACAATACAGGTAGATGTTCGTATTGTAACTGCCACAAATAAAAATCTTCACGATAAGGTTATATCAGGTGAATTCAGGGAAGATCTCTATTACAGGTTGAACGTGGTAGAAATAAATCTTCCTCCTCTGAGAGAAAGACTCGATGATGTACCTGTTCTATCACGCTTTTTTATCGATAAATTAAACAGGAAACTTAACAAACATATCAGATTTATTTCAGAAGATGTGCAGAATCTTTTTGCAGAATATCCATGGCCCGGTAATATAAGAGAACTTGAACATACACTGGAACATGCTTTTATACTCTGTCGCAGAGATATAATTACAGTAGATGATTTACCTGCGAAATTTAAGAATTTTTTAGCTCAAAAACCTCAGATTAAATCTGCCATAGATTACGAAAAAGCGTCTATAATGGAAGCCCTGAAAAAAACAGGAGGAAATAAAGCAAAGGCAGCAAGACTCCTTGGTATAAGCAGAAGGACTATTTATAGAAAGATAGAAGGATTCTCTTAGTATCGTAACAGGTAAATTGGTACCAAAAAAAATATGGCATACACTCCTGTCCATGGCCGGGCTCTGGAGGAAAAGATATGCCGTATTAAAAGAGAGTTGTAAATGATATCGATGTAAAATATTAACAGTCTGTAAAACCAGTTTGCCACACAACAGGATCATATCTTTTCCGGAAGAGTCCGGTCAGGGACAGGTTTTAGAAATGGGTATGAACTTATCTGGAGCGGTAATTAGAAACTGTAAAAAAATAACTCCTTGCAAATTGTCAGAACGGTTATTATCCTGGCGTTACTTGTTACACGTAACAATATAGACCGTAAATATGATGGAGTTATTTCTTGACAATACTCTGGAAAGTATTATAAAAAGAGAGGGCGGTATTTATGGTACCTTCGGATAATTACAGGCAGGTTTTTAAAGAAGAAGCATATGAACTTCTCATAAAACTTGAAAAATCCCTTCTTGAACTTGAAGAAAATCCTGTCGATGAACTTGTAGGAGATGTTTTCCGTGCAATGCATACGTTAAAAGGTTCAGGAAATATGTTTGGTTTTACCGATATAGGAACCTTTACTCATAATATAGAAACAGTTTTTGATCTGGTAAGAGACAGAAAAGTATCTGTTACAAGAGAACTTATAGATCTCTCTCTTTCTGCCTGTGATCAAATTCGTCTTATGCTTGAGGCCTCAACTGGAGAAAATTTTCTGGAAGATGAAAACACAGGGTTTTTAACAGAGGCTTTTAAGAAATTAATACCAGCCGGTAAAGTAAATAAAATAAAAGAAACTCCTGAAGTTGTTACAACACAACATAAAGAGATTATTACATATCACATATATTTTCACCCGGAATCAGATATTTTTAAGTCAGGAACGAACCCCCTTTATATACTGGATGAACTTATTTCTATGGGAGAATGTGAAATTCTTGCCTGTAAAACTATTCCTGAACTGAATGAATATGAACCTGACCTGTGTTATACGGAATGGGATTTACTCCTTACAACAGACAGAACTATAAGTGATATAAAAGAGGTTTTTATATTTCTTGAAGATAGCTGTGAACTCAATATAAGTGTTGCTGATAAGAAAGATATAGATATTATTGTTGACAGAAAAGCTTTAGCCAGAAAGGCCCTTGAGAAGGTTATAGAGGAACAGACCGGACAGAACAGGGAAACGGTACATCAGGAAATAAAAATAAAACGCCATGACGATGATGGTGTTTCAAGTATCAGAGTTCCCTCAGAGAAACTTGATCAGATGGTGGATTTAGTGGGAGAACTTGTAATTGCTCAGGCAAGATTAAATCAGATATCTATAGAAAAAGATGACATGGAACTACGGGCAGTTACTGAAGAAATGGCACGTCTTACAGAAGAACTTCAGGATAATACCCTGGGTATCCGTATGGTACCTATAGGAACAATATTCAGTAAATTTAAACGTCTTATAAGGGATCTTTCAAAAGAACTCGGGAAAATTGTTGACATGACTATAGAAGGTGAAGAAACAGAACTGGATAAAACAGTAATTGAACGGCTTAATGACCCTCTTGTTCATATTATAAGAAACACTGTAGACCATGGTATAGAAGAACCTCAGGTAAGGGAGAAAAAAGGTAAGAAAAGGGAAGGATTATTACATCTTTCTGCCATACATTCCGGCGCCTATGTATTTATTAAAATAACAGATGATGGTGCAGGTCTGGACGGAGAGGCTATATTAAAGAAAGCACAGGAAAGAGGACTTGTTTCACCTGATGCAAGGCTTAAGGAAAAAGAGCTTTTTGACCTGATTTTTTTGCCTGGATTTTCTACTGCAAAAACAGTTACAAATGTATCAGGCCGTGGTGTTGGAATGGATGTAGTAAAAAGAAGTATTGAAGGACTTGGAGGCTCAATAGAAATAGACAGTAAAAAAGGAGAAGGAACTGCTATTACATTAAAACTTCCTCTGACTCTTGCCATTATTGACGGTCTTCTTGCAAAGATCGGCTCTGAATATTTTGTATTTCCTCTTTCATCAGTGGAAGAATGTGTGGAACTTACCTGTGAAGACCTTCAGAGAGGACATGGAAGAAATATAATAAAAGTAAGAGATGAAATAATACCATATATAAGATTGAGAGATAGTTTTAAGATAAAAGGTGAAATGACAGACATTATGGAACAGATTGTTGTAACAATACTTGACGGACAGAGAACTGGTTTTGCCGTAGATAATGTAGTGGGGGAGCATCAGACTGTCATAAAATCCCTTGGCAGAATTTTTCGAGATGTAAAGGGTCTGTCAGGAGCAACTATCCTGGGTGATGGTTCTGTGGCCCTCATTCTTGATTTACCTCAATTAGTTGCCTGTGCCCATGTTGATGAATTAACAGAAGAGAAAGGAGTTTATTAATAATGGAAGAAGTTTTAGAAACATCTCAGTATCTGTCTTTTACTCTCGGTGGAGAATTGTTTGCTCTGGATATAGCAAAGGTGAGAGAAGTCCTTGATTATACCAGGATTACCCATGTTCCCCGTATGCCTGATTTTATTCTGGGAGTTATTAATCTCAGGGGAAGCGTTGTGCCTGTAGTAGATATGAGATTGAAGTTTGATATGGCAAAGGTAGATAATACAGTAAATACATGTATTGTAATAGTAGAAGTTTTACTTGAAGGTGAAACTATAGCACTGGGTGCTCTCGTAGATGCAGTTCAGGAAGTTTTTAACATGGAACCTTCTCAGATTGAGCTTCCTCCCAGAATAGGTACTAAACTTAAGACAGAATTTATAAAAGGTATGGGAAAAAAAGATGATCAGTTTGTAATAATACTGGATATAGACAGAATTTTTTCTATGGAAGAACTGTCTCTCACAGATATAGAAGACCGTGATATATAAGATCCCGCAACGCGTCACGTGTCACTGGACATTTAGATCTTTTTAAATTAAAATATTTAGCAGGAGCGATTTCTTTTTAAAGTAATAAAGGTTTCAGGTGATTTATGTGAAAGAATGGGAAGATATTTTTAAAGAGTTTGCCGGTCATGGGAAAACGGCTTTATTAATAGGTGATGTAGATACAGGTAAAACAACCTTTACCAGATACATGGCAAATTATCTTTTTGAACAAAATCTCAACGTTTCTGTAATTGATGCGGATATAGGGCAATCAACTATAGGTCCTCCTTCTACCATAGGTCTTGCCATTGTAGAGCACAGAGTAGAATCTATAGAAAACCTTCCTGTTAAAGCTCTTTATTTTACAGGAGCCATATCACCGGTAAAGCATTTGCTTCCCTGTGTTATTGGCACAAAAAAAATTCTGGATTATGCTATGAGTCTTTCTTCTGATAAAATAATAATTGATACAACAGGTTTTGTAATAGATTCTGCTGCTGTGGCTTTAAAACAGGCAAAAATAGAATTACTCAATCC
>JBEHWP010000012.1:20000-23679 GCA_040217665.1 Vulcanimicrobiota bacterium | reverse complement strand
CCAAACTAAATCCTTCTATAGAAAGTAATGTTTTTTCTTTTACCGAAATTATTTATTTAATGTTAATCTTTTATGGGTGAAAAGTTAACATTTTTTTAACAAGTTATTACTTGGATAAGATATGCTTTTATGTTATCATATTGCAGGAAGAGAGGGAATAAGGGAGAGATATTTCATAGATTGTTAAATGTTTTGTGTAAACTTACTGTAAATATAGAGAATACACAAAATTTATCAGTCAAATTTTTTATAATTAGGATTGGTGATTATGGCAGACAAAATCTGTTCTCAGTTATGTAATATGTTGTCAGACGATGAAAAAATACTTCCTGTAATAGTTCAGGTCAATGACAATTTAATGGAAGAAGATGAAAAAATGATTCTTCAGGCAGGAGGTACTGTTAAAAGTAAATTATCTATTATAAATTCCTATGGCGCAGAATTGACTGTAAAGGCAATAAAAGATTTAACAGCCAATCCAAGGATAAAAAAGGTTTATTATGACGGCGAAGTTCAGGCAATTTAAAAAAAGAAAATCATTTTTTACATCAGTTGAGGAGGATTATTTGTGAATACCAGAATTTCAGGTGATAATTTTTTTAATAATCGTAATATTTCCCCGTTGAATATGAAAAAAGACGTTCCCTCCAGGCATGTTGTCCCCGTTTCCGACGAACAGACCTGCTCTGTTCCGGCTGATCATATATGTCTTGAAAATTATCTTGATGCAGAAGGTTTTAAAGTCAATCAAAATGGTTTGAGTCCTGTTATTATAGAAGGAAAAGACAGCGAAGAGGTTACAAAGAAAAAAGAAGAAATACTGGCGCAGGGCGGTCATATTGAAGCAGATTTGCCAATAATCGGAGGTTTTTCCGCAGAAATACCACCTAAAGAAATACTTAAAATAGCCAGAAAAGGCACACTTGCAGTTATACCTGACGGTGACATGCATGCCTATTTAGATGTTGCATCTTCTGTTGTCGGTGCCACTGCAATTAATAATAAAGGTTTTACCGGCAAAGGTGTTACTGTGGCAGTTATAGATACAGGTATTTCCCCTCATAAAGATCTTTCAGACCTGAAGACGGGGCAGAGCAGAATAATAGGTTTTAAAGATTTTGTAAACGGAAAAACAGAACCTTATGATGATAACGGTCATGGCACCCATTGTGCCGGTGACGTAGGAGCCAATGGAGCAAGTTCTTCCGGGAAAAATGTCGGCCCTGCTCCTGATGCGTCTCTCGTGGGAGTTAAAGTTCTGAGTGGTTCCGGAAGCGGCAGTTTTTCTAATATTATTCAGGGGATTCAGTGGGTTGTTGAAAATAAAGATAAATTTAATCCTCCTATAAAGGTTGTAAATATGTCACTCGGCGGAACTGCTACAAGACCTTCCGATGATGACCCTGTATGTCAGGCAGTTGAAGCCGCAAAAAATAAAGGACTTGTTGTTCTCATAGCTGCAGGTAATTCCGGCCCTACTACAAAAACTATAGGTTCCCCGGGCATAGAACCTTCCATAATTACTATAGGTGCTTTTAATGATATGGGAACAGTTGATAGAAAAGATGATAAGATTGCCTATTTTTCGAGCAGAGGACCTACGATTGATAATATAGTCAAACCTGATCTTGTAAGCCCGGGATATAATATAACCTCTCTTAAACCTGGAAGCGGTTATACTACTATGTCAGGTACTTCTATGGCCACACCAGTTGCAGCAGGACTGGTAGCTGCTATGCTTGAAGCGAATCCTTCTTTAACACCTGATAATGTAAAGGAAATTTTAATGGGCACTGCCGAAGACAGAGGACTCGATCCTAATATTCAGGGTGCAGGTTATATAGATGGTGAAAAGGCCATTGCGAAAGCTATGGAACTGGCGTAAAATGGTCGATTCTAAATTTTTTTAATTTTTTTTAAAAAACTATTGACTTCGTTAATTACTTTTGATATACTGACTAAGCTCTCAGACAGAGAAAACAAAAAAACAGGCTCTGGACGGGAGAAAAAGACCAGAAATAAATGGACTTTGAAAACTAAATAGCATACAAGAGATTGAGATTACGGAAAGTAATTTCAAAGGGCTCTCAATAAAGATTGAGTTAAGTATTTAAACAGAGCTAAGCAAAGTTTAAGTCAGATAGAAGTCTCATAAGAGATTTAAATAAATTTTCTTATGGAGAGTTTGATCCTGGCTCAGGACTAACGCTGGCGGCGTGCCTAACACATGCAAGTCGTGCGGGAGAGAGGGGCAACCCTTAATCTAGCGGCAGACGGGTGAGTAACGCGTAAACAACCTGCCCTATTGCTGGGGATAAGCTACCGAAAGGGAGTGTAATACCGAATAAGTCTTATGGACGTTGGTCTGTGAGATAAAAGGAGTAATCTGCGATAGGAGGGGTTTGCGTCCCATTAGCTAGTTGGTGGGGTAACGGCCTACCAAGGCGACGATGGGTAGCTGGTCTGAGAGGATGGTCAGCCACACTGGAACTGGGACACGGTCCAGACTCCTACGGGAGGCAGCAGTGAGGAATATTGCGCAATGGCCGAAAGGCTGACGCAGCGACGCCGCGTGGGGGATGACGGCCTTCGGGTTGTAAACCCTTGTCAGTGGGGAAGAAAAAAATGACTGTACCCACAGAGGAAGCCCCGGCTAACTACGTGCCAGCAGCCGCGGTAAGACGTAGGGGGCGAGCGTTGTTCGGAATTACTGGGCGTAAAGAGCTCGTAGGCTGGAAATTAAGTCTTTGAACAAATCTCCCGGCTCAACCGGGAACCGTTCAGGGATACTGATTTTCTTGAGAACAGGAGAGGGGAATGGAATTCCTAGTGTAGCGGTGAAATGCGTAGATATTAGGAGGAACACCAGTGGCGAAGGCGGTTCTCTGGCCTGTTTCTGACGCTGAGGAGCGAAAGCTGGGGGAGCGAACGGGATTAGATACCCCGGTAGTCCCAGCTGTAAACGATGGATACTAGGTGTAGGAGGTATCGACCCCTTCTGTGCCGCAGTTAACACAATAAGTATCCCGCCTGGGGAGTACGGCCGCAAGGCTAAAACTCAAAGGAATTGACGGGGGCCCGCACAAGCGGTGGAGCATGTGGTTTAATTCGACGCAACGCGAAGAACCTTACCTGGACTTGACATCCCTTGACCGCCTATGAAAGTAGGTTTTGTTTGTAGCAATACAGGCACAAGGAGACAGGTGCTGCATGGCTGTCGTCAGCTCGTGTCGTGAGATGTTGGGTTAAGTCCCGCAACGAGCGCAACCCTTGTCCTTAGTTACCAGCACGTGAAGGTGGGGACTCTAAGGAGACTGCCGGTAAGAAGCCGGAGGAAGGTGGGGATGACGTCAAGTCAGCATGGCCCTTACGTTCAGGGCGACACACGTGCTACAATGGATCGAACAGAGGGTAGCAATACAGTGATGTGGAGCCAATCCCTAAACCGGTCCTCAGTTCGGATCGGAGGCTGCAACCCGCCTCCGTGAAGCCGGAATCGCTAGTAAACGCAGATCAGCCATGCTGCGTTGAATACGTTCCCGGGCCTTGTACACACCGCCCGTCACGTCACCCGAGTCTGTTGCACCCGAAGTCGTTGTTCTAACCTGCAAAGGAAGAAGATGCCTAAGGTGTGGCCGGTAAGGGGGACGAAGTCGTAACAAGGTAGCCGTATCGGAAG
>JBEHWP010000012.1:0-15000 GCA_040217665.1 Vulcanimicrobiota bacterium | reverse complement strand
TTGATACAGAAGAAAGAGACTATATATATACAATAGAAAAAGGCTTTGCTTCTATTACATCTGTTTCTGCCATGTCAGGCGCCATAATTACAGGTGCTACAGATAAAGAAGCAGAAATGTTGAAAAATTACGGCAGAGATACAGGTATAGCTTTTCAACTGTTACAGGATCTTCTGGATATTGACTGCAAAAAAGATATGCATGATCTTACTCTGTCTCTTCCTTTAATATATACTTATAAAATGGCCGGTAAAGAAGATAAAAAATATTTATCTGATGTTTATTCATCATGTGATATTACCGGTGCAGAACATATAAAATCAATCATTTACAGGTATAATGGCCATGGGTATACATCTATGAAGATGGCAGATTATTTTAATTTTGCTGGAAATCATATCCTTCCTATTAGAGAGTCCGATGTAAAAGACATGTTATGTAATCTGGTACATAACATAAAAGAGAGTTTATGATAAAGAAAGATTTCAGAGAAGAATATTATGATTATCTTTATCCCCGCTCGGTAGAACTAAAAAAAATCCTTTTCAATGAAATAGAAGCCAGAGGCAAGATAACCTTTGCGAGATTTATGGAAACAGTTTTATATTATCCGGCCCTGGGCTATTATACAACTCCTGTTCAATCCCTTTACAGTGATTATCTAACATCACCGAAAATTCACAGAGCTTTCGGTGAACTTATAGCAGAGAAATTACGTTTTATGTGGGACAATATGGGGAGGCCTGAAGATTTTTTTATAGTAGAAACAGGTGCAGGGGACGGAAGTTTATGCCGTCAGATCATGTATGGTGTGACATCATGTCCGGATTTTTATAATTCCATCCATTATGTTATGTTAAATCTTAATAATATAGAAATAGAGGATGATAAAATTTCTCAGTGTATATATAGAGATTTCTCTTTACCGCTGAAACATGTAAAAGGATGTTTTATATCAAATGAACTTCTGGATGCTTTTCCGGTTCATGTGATTACAGGAAGAGGGGAGACGGTGGAAGAAGTTTTTGTTACCATTAAAGACGGAGAATTTATAGAAACATATGATAGTCCTTCTATAGAACTTGAGCCGTATATAAAATATCTCCCTTCAGGTAACACTATAGAGATCAATCCCGGCTCTGTCACATGGATAAGAAAAGCAGCGGAAGCTCTTGATGAAGGTTATATATTAACAATAGATTACGGATATAATGAAGAAGATATTCCAGAGAAAAAAGATGGAACTCTCATGTGTTTTTATAAACATACTTTCAATAGAAAGCCTTTTATCAGAACGGGATATCAGGATATAACATGTCATGTGAATTTTACTCCTTTAATAAGAGAGGGTGAAAAATCAGGACTGACAGTAGAAGAATATACCACTCAGAAGGATTTTCTCATCTCTCTCGGCATAGAAAAAAAAATAAAATCCCTTGATAAAACCACTATGAATTTACTGGATTATAATAGCGAATTAAATGGCCTTAACAGGCTTATAGACGAAAGAGGCCTGGGAAATATTAAGGTACTTATACAGAGGAAGAAGTGAACAGTGAATAGTAAGTGATGTACTATTCTATTTACGACTCACGACTCACTTCTTATCTCTTATTTCTGTAAGTAATTCTATTATTTTATCATTTTGTTTTATAATCAGATTATTCTGTTTTTGAAGCAGTTCCATAGCTTCCATCGTATAGTAAGAAGCTACTGCCTGCTGCTGATCTGCCGTTTCTGCTTTCTTTATATTTTCCTGTACCTTTTTTATAAGTTCATTATATTCTTCTTCCAGTTTCTGCGCATCTGTACTGTAAGTAACAGGGGTTGACTGTACTGTTGCAGGCACAGGTGATGATACGGGCCGATTATTAACGGTATTTTCCAGACAGCTGACAAAAAATACAGATATAAGGAGTAAAAAGAAGATTATTTTTTTCATATAATATTTCTCCTTTAAATTTTATAAAAAATTTTCCCGAACCATGCAATATATTTAATATATATTTTATAAGCGGCAGCTATGCTTGCATAGTCTTCCGAGTATGGTACTGTTTTAAAGAGATTTTTTTCCTTATAGATTTTAGTTGTTTTTTTATAGATACATTTTCCGGGAAGATCATTATCTGATACGGAGAAATTTCCATAGATTCTGCATGAATAAGGTCTGACAGGATAGATAAAACACTCTTTTTTATCTCTGTCATAAAAAGGGCATAATATATTATGAGCAGATTTATTATATAGATTTTGTCTGTCATTAAGAAATTTCTCATAATCCTCCATAAGAGTAATAGGTAGATTTTGTTCATAGAGGTATTTTTTTATATATGCCTGTTCTATGGCACTTACTGTCTGTCTGGCTGCAGCAGTACAGCATTTATAGCAATCTTTGCATATATTTTCTTCAGTTTTTAATTTATTATCCAGTTTTTTATATAAGTTTTTCATAAGATATAAAAAGATTTTGTTCATGATTCATATATAATTATATCATTAATAATTGCAGTTTAAAACATTTTATTCTATAATATTTATAAACAATCAGGAATAGAACTTTATTAATTGTCTCTTTCCTCGCGTTAAGATTTAATATATGCGGGACATTTATTGTTATTCCCTGGTTGAATTTCCGTGTCACGCGTCACGCGTCACGCATTACGAAAAGAAATGATATTATGAAACATATAGAACCGGACAATTTTACAGAACTTCATAAATATTTTCTTTCTGTTCTATCACATGATTTAAAGAGTCCTCTCACAAGTATTATTGGATTCGCCAGAATTCTCAGGACTAAACCTGATATAGACACTGTTATAAAAGAAAAATGCTATTCTTCTATCATACAGGAAAGTGAACGGATGGTCAGGATAATAAATAATATACTTACGTGGGAACAGATCAAGAAAAAAACATTGCTTCTATCTTTTACCAGAGTAAATTTAAGTCACCTTTTAAAAGAAATTTCCTTAAACTGTCTTGATAGAATTGACAAAAAAAATTTTTATGTAGATATTGAAGATAATCTGCATCTGTCCGGTGATTATGATAGATTGAAAGATATTATAGAGTATATTATATGTGATATATTACTGTTTACTGAAGAAGGGGGACAGGTAGACCTGAGAGCCTGGAAAAAGGATGAACATTGTATTAACCTGGTAATATCAAATACGATATTTCTTCTGGCCCCTTCCATAATAAAAGCTATATTTAAAAGAAAAAAACCTTCTCTTAATAATATAGATATAGATAAAGGAAGAGCTTTAAGTTTTATTGTAGTCAGAACGTTAGTTGAACTTCATGGAGGAACTGTTAAACTTGAACCTTTAGCGTCGAGAGGATATAAATTTTTTATAGAATTTACCATGTAGAAACGCCCCGGCATACGGGGCGTGTTAGCACAGAGAATATGTTTACCGGTTACGCGTCACAGGCCACGCCTGTTAAATAACTATTTCAAATATATCATCCAGGTTAAGCTGCCCGTTCCATACATATTTCATAGCATTATCTTTCAATGATTCCATACCTTCTTTTTCTGCAAGTCTGTGGATTGCATCAGGTATGGGTCTCTTTATAAGTTCTGATTTGACTCTTTTTGTCATATTCAGTACTTCATATATACCTATACAACCGTAATACCCTGTCTGGTCACAGAAATTACAGCCTCTTCCGCTGTAGAGTCTGACTTTTTTGGCTTTAGTCTTCATATCTAAAAATTCCCATCGCCAGTCATCTTCTCCAAGGTAATGTTCGGTTTTACAGTAAGGGCATATTTTACTGGCCCATCTCTGTGTTATTATACCGTTGAGGGCAGAAGCAATCCAGAAAGGACTTATACCTTTTTTCATAAGTCCACAGATAGTTTCTGCAGAATGGAAATAGGTTTCCAGTGTGCTCAGAACAACCTGGCCTGATAGAGCCAGCCTGAAGGCCATTTCTATAGTATCTCTGTCTGATAGTTTGTCTATAAGTATAACATCGGGATCCTGGTTTACTACAGTTTTTATTGCGTCAATATAGTTGAACCGTTCCGTAACTCTTATATAATTTATACCTTTAAACTGCAGGTTCATACCTTTTCCTATAATAATTATACTTTTATTTTGATTTGCTATCATATGAAGTATGGCGAAAAGAGTTGATTCGCTGTCACTTCCGGGAGGGCTTGCAAGCAGGAGGAGTCCTTTATTTCTTCTGAGTATATCCTGTAATGGTTTAAAGCTTTTTTCATCCAGAACTAGATTCCAGAAATTTGCAAAGGTATGTTTCTGATTTAATATTTTACAATTAATTCTTTCTCCGTCTGCTGTTCTTATAACCGATGCTCTTACTCTCAGGATTTTCTCTCCCACTTTTAGATCACATTCATTCTGTAAACATGTAGACGGATCTGCTATGTTTAAATCAGTCATAACCTTGATTCTGAGTGGTATCGGTTCTGCAGTCGAAGGTGTTATAATCTGTACATCATGAAGTCTTCCGTAAATTCTGAATCTGAGTAACAGCCCGTCCGGAACAGGTTCGAAGTGTATATCTGTGGCTCTGCATTCAATAGCCATTTTAAATATATCATCTACCATTTCCAGAGCCGATTTTTCCTGTACCGGTCTCAGATTTGCCGGAGCATCGAATTTTACCGCACCTATAACCTCTCTTTTTGTTGCTTCCGTAATTCTCTGTTTCCTCTGGGTTACTCCTTTTTCAAGGATTATATCAGGAGTCGGGAGAAGATTCATTTTCTCATAATATACTTCTATGGCTTTTATGATATCTTCTTCAAAGGCAAAGTAGACTTTCAGAGAAAGAGAGGTTAAAAACCTTATATTATCAATAGCCATAAGATCCTGCGGATTTGCCATGGCAACTACCATCTGTCCCGGAGTAACGCTTATAGGCATCAATTTATTTGTCAGGGCTACATCCTTTGGCACAAGCATAAGTGCATCCAGTTCAACCAGTTCTCTTGCAAGATTTATATAAGGTGCATCATAGACCAGTTCCAGTATTTCGAAAGCTTCCTGCTGTGTTATGAATTCTTTTTCTACAAGAACCTTTTCGATACGCTCTCCTGTATTCTGTGATATTTTTAAAGCATCATTCCACTGGGCTTCTGTTATTATCCCGGCAGTCAGAAGGAAACCTTTAATTTTATTAATAGCGTCCATTTCATGCCTCCTTATCCTTCTGTATTCTTAAAAGTATTTCTTTCACTTTTTCAGCAAGTTGAGGAGGTGCCATATGGACTTTAACCAGATAATCAATAGCTCCAAGCTGTCTTGCCAGTTCCTGATGCTGACTTTGATAAAGGTTAGAAAGGAAAACTATTGGTATATCTTTTGTGTCTTCTCCTTCTCTTAATCTTCGACAGACTTCAAACCCGTCCATTCCTGGCATCATTATATCGAGTAAAACAAGGTCCGGTTTGTCTGTCTGCGCTTTCTCCAGACCTACTGTGCCGTTCGGAGCTATAGATACATCATGACCCTCCAACATCAGAGTAGTTCTTAACATTTTTGCAATAATACTGTTATCTTCCACTATTAGGATCTTTGACATCTTGGAGACCTCCCAAAAATTAATTTTATTGGCTATTATTTAAAATTGTTTTCTTCTGATTTTATCAAAATATTAAATAGTTAAATTCCAGATTTATCTAAAACTTCCTTTTATTTTTTAGAAATATTTATTGTGTCATAAAGTCTTTTACAAAATGATATAATGTTCTTACCCCTACACCTGTTCCTCCTTCCTTGGGCAGATAAGGATTTTTCAGATATATCATAATTGCTTCATCTGTAGTGGCTGTTCCTGCAATATCTAAATGGGCCCATGGAAGGTGTCCCGTAAATTCCTGCAGGAATACAGCTGCAGTTATGGCACCTGCAGGAGAACCGCCGAAATTTTCCAGATCTGCTACATCACTTTTTATCTGCATCTTATATTCCGGGAATAATGGCAGTTCCCATATCATTTCCCCTGCTTTATCACCTGATTTTATAAGATTATTAATAAGTTCTTTATCTGAACCCATAATACCTGTTGTCTGATGTCCGAGAGCAGATATTATACTTCCTGTAAGAGTTGCAATATCAATTAATATGTCAGCTCCTTTATGTCTGGCATAAGACAGGGCATCTGCAAGTATGAGCCTTCCTTCTGCATCTGTCGATAATATTTCAACTGTTTTTCCTTCAAAGGTCTTTATTATATCTGATACTTTGTACGCACGACCATCAGGGAGATTTTCTGACAGTGGCATTACGGCCATTATATTGGCTTTTAATTTTCTGACTGCTATGGCCTTTAATGCTCCGAGAACTGCTGCTGCTCCTGCCATATCGGAGTTCATACGAAAGAGGTGACTGTCAGATTTTATAGATATACCTCCGCTGTCAAAGGTTATACCTTTACCTATAAGGCCGATAGTCTTTCCTCCCTGATTGCCTTTATAATGCATAATAACCATTTTAGGCGGTTCTTCACTTCCCTGGCTTACTGCAAGAATGCTTCCCATACCGAGTTTAACCATATCTTCCTTTTCCAGTATTTCAATATCAATATTGCAGGAGGAAGCTATATGTTTTGCATGTTCTCCAAAGGCTGTCGGTGTTAATACCATAGCAGGTTCATTGACCAGATCCCTTGCAAAATTTGTAGCGTCACAGAGAACAAGTCCTTCTTCAATACCGGAGGATATATCCTGGATATGGTCTTTACTGTCTACTATTATCTTTAATTCTTCCAGTATAAAAGGCGGTTTGTCTGACGGAGTGATATATTTTGTAAATTTATAAAGACCTAACAGTATACCTTCAATAATACATCTTCCGTAATCTTCCTGTGCCATGCCGAAATTGTTATACCCGTAAATACACATGGACGTGCAGTTTATTCTTCTGCCGTTCCTTGCAGCTCTTGCCATTACAGAGCGAAGTCTGTCAGGAGTAAAGTCTTTTTTCTCTCCAAGACCTATTACAAGGATTCTCTTTATATCTACACCTCCTGTATAGAACATAGTATATTCTTTGTATTTACCTTTAATATCACCCCATGACAGAAGGCTTTTAAGTCTTCCTCCCTGGGTTTTATCAAATTTTATCAGTTTACCATTCAGGTTTTTATCATCACTGAAGAATGGCAATATAAGGAGATGACTCTGGATCTGCTCCAGATTATCTGTTGTAGTTATTACATTCATTTTATATCACTTCTTTTTTTCGGCAATTCAGCAATTCAGTATTTCGCTGACGTGCTGACTGCTGAATTGCTATATATTTATAGGTACAGAAGAACGTTTCTGTGCCGTGTCAAGTGTTATTGCACCTGATGTGACAAGTTCTTTTAGAGACTCATCCATAGTTCTCATACCGATGGATCTGCCCGATAAAATCACAGATGATAGCTGTGATGTCTTACCTTCACGTATTAAATTTCCCATGGCAGGTGTGTTAATAAGTACTTCTACTGCAGCACATCTTCCGCTCCCTCCAGCTTTTTCCAGGAGTATCTGTGCCACTACTGCTTTCAAAGACACAGAAATCATTGATCTTATCTGTCCCTGCTGTTCAGGAGGAAAGACATCTATAATTCTGTCTACTGACTTGGCTGCCGTATTGGTATGGAGTGTTCCGAATACAAGTCTTCCCATATCTGCTGCAGTAACTGCCAGAGATATAGTTTCTAGATCCCTCATTTCTCCTATGAGTATTATGTCAGGGTCTTCACGTATGGCTGCCCTCAGAGCAGATGCAAAGGATTTTGCATCTTTTCCTACTTCACGGTGTTCAATAAGAGCCTTATTACTTGTATGAACAAATTCCACAGGATCTTCAATCGTTATTATACTTACGTCTTTTCTCTGATTTATATAATTTATCATTGCAGCAAGAGTTGTTGATTTACCGCTTCCCGTTGCTCCTGTGACTATAACCAGTCCCTGTTTGTAATCTGCAATTTCCTTCAATACAGGCGGCAGATTCAGTTCTTCAAGCTCAGGCATTGTTGTCGGAATTGTTCTGAAAACACCGCCACAGCCGGTATTTTGTTTCAGATAATTACAGCGGAAACGGGTATATCCTTCCAGTTCATAGGAAAAATCAAGATCTCCAAGCATTTCAAACCTGCTCCACTGTTTCTTATTACATATCTGAGTCAAAAGGTTTTTTACCCTGTCATTGGTGAGATTGGGCAAATCAGTCCGGCGCATTTTCCCGTGAATCCTGTAATAAGGAGGAGAGCCTGCAGCCAGATGCAAGTCAGATGCTTTTACCTTCAGCATAAGATGAAAAAGTTCATTTATATGATAATCTCCTTTTATTCCTGTTTCAAGTACATTACTCATAATGGTTTTCCTCCCTAATCTTTATATTCTACGGTTTTTCCTGCCAGCATTTCTTCTATTACAACCTGATCGTTTGCAGCCAGACGGGTTTCATGGTCTGTTATTATGCCCTCTTTATATAAAGCGAGCAGAGAATCTTCAAGAGTCTGCATGCCCAGATGTCTGCTCGTCTGTACTACAGAAGGTATTTTAAAGGTTTTCTGATCCCTTACCAGATGGGCAAGTGACGGCGTAGATACTATAATTTCCACGGCAGGCACCTGTTTCCCGTCTTTCGTAGGTATAAGTTTCTGTGAAATAATACCTTTCAGTGACTCTGAGAGCATAATTCTTACCTGAGGTTGCTGTGCAGGAGGAAAAGAATCTATTATTCTGTCAATAGTTCTTGCAGCATTTGTTGTGGGCATTGTGCCAAGTACCAGATGTCCTGTTTCAGCTGCAGTCATGGCAAGTTGCATTGTTTCAAGATCTCTCATTTCACCTACCTGTATAATATCAGGATCTTCTCTCATGGCAGCTCTGAGGGAAGCTGCAAAGCTTCTGGTATGATGGCCTATTGCTCTCTGTCTTACATAACAATTTTTCATTTTGTGAACATATTCTATAGGGTCTTCAAGGGTTATTATGTGATCTTCTCTGTTATTGTTTATATGATCTATAAGAGCTGCAAGGGTTGTAGTCTTTCCGCATCCTGAAGGGCCTGTTATAAGAATAAGTCCTGCATGGAGTCTGGTAAAACTATCTACGATAGGAGGGAGGCGTAACTCTTTAAATGTAGGAATTTTCTGTGGTATTACACGGAATGCGGCACTCCATCCTCTCTGTTGCTGATAAATATTTACACGAAAGCGAAATGTATTATTATCTACGTTTAATTCATAGGATATATCTATATTTTTATCTCCGTCAAATTTTTCCAGCTGTTCCGTTGTGAGAATTTCTTTCATTATTTTTTCACTTTCAGCTTTTGTTACAGGCGGAAAATCCAGTTTGTAAAGTTTTCCGTAAAGTCTCATAATAGGAGGAGAACCGGCGGAGAGATGAATATCGGAGCCGCCTTTCATTAATACAGCAAGCAAAAAAGCATCAACAGTTCTTCCGTCTTTTAAGTCTCCTGACATGACAGGTCTGTCAATAGCCGTATCTCCTTTTGCAAGGGTAAACTCTCCGCCACAGTCCTGACATACTCTGATACCGGCTTTATCTATGCTTTTTCTTTTATTACAGTCAGGACAGAGTTCGTCAGAACACATCAGATATGTTACAACTTCACGACGAACCTTTACTTTTGCAGGGCTTTGATCTGTTTTTGTCATATTAATAACCATACCTTTCTTAAGTATTTATAAATCGTGACGCATGAAGGGTCACGCATGGTTTTCCATGTTGTGTTTGGAAACAGGTACAACTATTATGAAAATACATTCTTCTATTTATTTTTTCCTTTTCCTTTAGAAATTTTTATAATGTCTGTTCACTGCTGCCTTCTGTAAATTGAAAATATTCTATCAATCCCTGACAGATTCCCTCTGCTGCTTTAGTCCTGAATGCCGGATCTGCCAGTAATCTGATATTGTCTTTGTTGCTCATAAAGGCAACTTCAATAAGAACTGCAGGCATTTTTGTATGTTTTACTACATAAAAATTTGCTTTTTTAATCCCTCTGTTTGCAGTATTAAGATGGGCTACCAGATTTTCTTGAATCTTACAGGCAAGATTGTAATCAATATCTTTATAATAATAAGTGCAGGTACCGTTCAGATTTTTATTGTTACTTGAGTCATTATGTATGGATAGGAAAACGTCTGCCTGAAGATTATTCCCTGCATCTGCCCTGGCTTCAAGTTCCAATCTGTCAGGACTCCCATCCCATGTAACATCTCTGTCTTCTGTTCTTGTTAAAATAGCATTAAAACCTGCTTTTATCAGAAGAGATTGAAGTTTTAGAGCTATATCCAGATTTAAGTCCTTTTCCATAAGTCCCGTTGACCTGTTAACTGCCCCGCAGTCTCTGCCTCCATGGCCGGGATCTATTACTATCGTTTTATCTGAAACAGGATTGCCGAAAGAACCTTCTCCCTTTACTGATAAATCCGAAAGTTCTTTTTCTTCCTTCATTATTGAAATAAATAATTCATCTGGTTTTTCTCCTGCCTGTAATATTACATTTGTATTTTTTTTCAGCTTGAATACAAGTCTTACTACATGAGGACTTTTATTTAACTGAACCAGCTTTATATCAGATATAAACTTATCTTCTATGATTTTTGTTAAACTATTTTTTTTGATAACAGCTGTTAAAAAATCTATGTAAAACCTGTTATCTGCGGCCCTGTGCCATTCATATCTCAAAAAACCGGTAGATTCTATTTTTATAATCTTCCTGTCCGGTTCAAAGGTAACATTTTTGATTAATTGAGGTTTCGTTAATCCCTGAGCCGAGAGAAATCCCTGTGATACTTCCGGTAACCAGAGTTCTGTTACAGTATTACCGGCATAATAAATTCTTACTGATATTGTGCTCATATCTATTCTGGACGAAATATCTACAGGGAGAGGTTTTTTTAATATGATTTCTATTGTGCCTGTTCCGCCTTTCTGCGACGTAGTAATACTTTTTATAAGGTCTTCTTCTGTACCTTCGTAAGGTTCAATAAAGGTTTCAGGAATATTTATAATAATTCCAAAGGTTTCCCTTGAATATTCAATATTATAGTCTATTTTTGCAGAAGCCTTTACAGATAATTCAACATAGCCGGCAGGATTTTTTTTGCATATTATTTTATAAACATCCGGTATCAGAATTATATTCAGGTCTTTATCTGTTTTATAATGCATGGAAATAGATGCTCCGAGATCATCAAGAGAAATATAAAGTATTTTATTCTGAATAAAGGGGGGAGTCTTGATTTTTAACGATTTCCCGCATACAGTGGCATCTTTATTACCTGCTTTGAAACGGGAAGGTTTACCATCTCTTACTATATAAATTTCTTCTGTTTTACACTTATATGTTCCTCCGAAATAATTAATAATGGAGTCGGTTCCTCTATCTCCTACAGGTAAAAAGATTGTATCTTCAATCGTTACAGGAAGATTTGTGAAATCTACCTTTTTACCGTTTAATATCACATTCTGTCCGTAAGCAGCAGAAGTCAGATAAACCGGAATTATAATAAGGAATAGAATATACTTAAACATCAATGTAAATCCTGCATATATAATGCTCTTCTCTCTTTACTTTTTATGACCTTTACGTTTCCTATGAGATTATAGGTTTTGAGCCCTGTATCAGATTGAAGTTTATCACTTCTGATAGATGTGTCTTCTTTTACTAATTTAACATTCCCTTCGCCATATGCTTCATTTTTTTTGTTGTCCAGGGTAAATTTATCAACTTCAACAGTTTCTCCTTTTGAGGATATTACTCTTACTCTGGATGTAAATACTGCCACTTCATCCCTGGTATTTAAATCTACGTTATCTGCTTCTATTATAATCTTCTGTTTATCCCCTTCATAATAGCAGCAGGTAACATTATACATGGTACCTTGATTACTTTCTTTTCTGAACCTGAGAGAGTCTGATAAAAGTTTCCATCTGTTACCTGTTTCAAACTTTTCGTCTTTAATAAAGGATTTGTGCTCTTCTATTTTCTCTGCAGGTGATGGGGAAGGTGATGGAGAAGGTGAGGGAAGAGGTTCTTTTGATGACAGAATAGAGCCTGTAAAGGTACCTGCCAGTAACAGTAATACTGAATAAATACAGAGAATAATCAATATTTTATCTTCTTTTTTTCCTGTCCTTTTAAGGATACGTTCTTTTAATGTTGATAATATATTCATAAGAGTCGTGACGCGTGACGCGTAAAGCGTGACGCGTAAAAAAGTCCTCTTTTCGTCACTGATTACTATACTTATTCTACTTATATATTCAATTTCCTTTTTGTGGATGAATTCATTACTGAAGTGAGTAAAGAATAGCTGTGAAAATTACAAATTTAACAAAATCTGTTTGAAATAGTTGAAAAATATGATAAAATAGGGTTTGTATTTAACCTGACTTAATGGGATGATTTCCAGTCACGCATCACGCGTTGCTGGTCACGAACAATAATATGGACATAAAAACTCTCTTTCCGGCGATAGCACTGCCATTGAGTTTCGGGTTTATTGCAGGCATAATAGTCGGTTATACATGTAAAAAGCTTACAAAACTTCTTGCTCTTGTTCTGGGGTTATTTTTTATAGGTCTGCAGATACTTGCCTATTACAGGTTTATTCATGTGGACTGGCAAACTATAGGGAAAGCGACTGAAGGAGTCATTAACGCAACAGTTTCATCAAGTCCTTTCTGGTGGACTGTATTAACGGCTCATTTCCCTTATGTAGGAGCTTTTTCTATTGGCTTTATAATAGGATTTCGCAGAGGTTGATATTATCGCAGTGTTTTTACATATTCAATGGTACCGCTTACTCCATGATAGTATTCCACATTAATCATAAATTTTAAGCCCTCGCCATATATAGGATCCTTGCTGGAAAGCAATAGATCTGCTTCATCCTTATATCCTTTATGAAGCATAACCTTATAGGCTATCCACTGGGCAAAACCTTCTTTATATAAAAGCCTCTGATCCATCGGACAGTTATCTACCTGCCAGGCATGGGTAAGTTCATGACTCAGTACTGCAAGGGCTCTCTCGTAAGAAAGTCCGTTAAGAACAAATATTCTTGATGCGTAACCTGTTGCATTTGACGAAAAGCTATAAAATCCTCCCACTCCTCCTGATGGAACATATTCTTTATGTTTGGTATTGTAATAAGACATTTCCAGATTTTTTTGATCCATAATTGTAAGGTTGTCTACAGGTCTTGTTATTACAAGGCCCATAGCTTTTAACTGGGCTATTGCTTCTACGTAAACATAGGCAAGTTGATCATGAGTAAATATTGCTACCGATGCACAGTCAGGGCACAACCATCTGGAATAACCGAGATTATAACCATCAGGTCCGACGGGACATCCGCAGCTGGAACATGCTATATATCTGTTAATACAGGACTGACAGAATTTTTTCCCTGCTTTATTTCTTACGAATTTACCTTCAAGAAGAGATCCACATATATCACACCTGGCATATTTATAGAAGCAATCTTTGCAGTACGTATATCTCTCTATGGTATAATAGCCATTTAAACAGGGTTTACCGCATTTTGCACATTTTGGAACGAGGCTTTCATAGCATTTATTACAGTAGACTTTCCCGTCTATTGTCCAGTAATGTCCGTGTATGGTACAGCCGCAACCAGAACAGACCAGGTCGCTTACTTCAAGATTTCTGGAAAATGCTTCCCGGGAAATAAAGAGAAGTAATATGAAATAAAATAACAAAATCTTTTTTTTGATTTAAATCACCCCGTGTATCAGTGAGCAGTGAGCAGTGAACGTTTATCAGATTACTCTTCACTCTTCACTACTCATTACTCACTACTATACATTATACCCATATTTTATATTACCTGACATAACAATTAACCTCACACCTCACGCCTCACTTCTTACGATTTCATTCAACGTTAATTCAAAGGCAGACACAGGCATATTTATACCCCATCTCTCCAGAACTTCAGGGTGAATCTCACCTATAATCCCCGCTTCCCTTCCGAAACATATTATTTTCCCTGCTCTTCCGTCTATGAAAGTCGGATCAGTAGTTTCTTCCAGTTTATAAGGAATATCAAGATAAAACATGAGTGAATGAAGATAACTGTGTATTTCTGAAAAGTTTCCGTTACTGTGGGAAATCAATGCAGATACATTATGAACTGTTTTACTGCCATAGTTTTCTTCAGGAGAATAAATGAGCACTTCTCCTTCTTCAAAAATTTTATGAGGAAATTCAACTCTCAGATTTTTACTTTCTATTTCAAGTAAAACAGGAAGTAATGAAGGACGGAGTACTGAATAGGTATCGGTCATAACATTTTCCACTTCAACTATGTCAGTTTCTTCTCTTCTCATTTTATAAAAATTCTTATCTTTTCCCGTAAGAATATAGGTAATAAATTCCTGAAACCCCATACCTGTCATAAGCATTCTTACCGTATCTCCCAGTTCTGCTATCGGTGCTACAGAACCGACAGTATATTTATCAGGCATTTGAGGTGAAAAACTGTTGTAGTCTCTTGCTATGGCATAGTCTTCTACCAGATCTACAGGATGAATGCAGTCTCTTCTGTAAGGAGGACTCTGGCAGGTTATTTTATTGTCAGACGATGTGACTGAAAATCCCATAGAAGAAAGTTTTTCTATAATAGAATCAGTTGATATAGTTTCTCCCAGCATCTTTTCGAGATAGGATTTTTCCACTGATACTGTCTGGCCCAGATCCTTCGGAGTAACCACTGTATCAGAGTCATATTTTACAGCAAAAGGCCTTATGTCTGCTCCTCTGTCTGACAGGTTGCAGGCCAGTATATTTGTACTTAATATGACAGATTCCAGTGATGTGCCTGTTACTTCTACGAAAAGCATTTTATTGCCTTCCACCACTTTACCCAGATTTTCACTGTTTATTACAGGCGGAAAAGAAAGAACATTCCCGTTTTTATCCATTATTACAGGATAAAGAGGGTATTTTTTTACCA
>JBEHWP010000011.1:0-24689 GCA_040217665.1 Vulcanimicrobiota bacterium | reverse complement strand
GCTTTACCCTTTATCCTGGTAAAGTCTTTTGCATTTACAAAATCCATATTGATTAAAATACTTTCCAGACTGTCCCCGGTTTTTTTCTCCAATTCAAAAGCTTTTTCTAATTCTTCCGAGGTTATAAGGTTTTCTTTAAGTAATAATTCTGGAATATTTTCCTTAGAAAAGCCGGTTAACATAAATATCACCTCATTTAAATTATTCAGATAAGTGTCTGTAGATAAAATTTCACCTAAAGCTTAATTTATTCTATAAAAAATGAAAATTCCTATACCATTAAATTAGCTGTCAGCTATGATCTGTCAGCTTTTTATTCTATTACATGATTTTTAGAAATTCTTCTATTGTTGTATTACCCTGTAAAACCAGATCTTTCAATTCTTCTTCCATTGGAGTCATTCCATTTTTTATAGAGACCTCTTTAATCTCAGAGTCTGTAGCTTTCTTTAGTATGCGAGAACGAAGATGATCATCAACAGACATAATCTCGAAAATTGGGCTTCTTCCCTTATATCCTGTACCTTTACATTCATCACATCCTCTGCCCCGGTAAAAAACAGGATTATCAGCATTAGAGCCGAATTTTGCTA
Organism: Vulcanimicrobiota bacterium; assembly: GCA_040217665.1. GTDB lineage: Bacteria > Vulcanimicrobiota > SpSt-956 > SpSt-956 > JAKJGF01 > CALARM01. Next base: position 24,096 of record JBEHWP010000011.1, on the reverse strand, counting down.
CTTCTTCATCTGAAGGAGTATAAATCTCCCGGCAATGGGGGCAGATTAAAGGAACAAGTCTTTGAGTAATTATGCCTTTTAAGGCAGACAGTAGAAAAGGGTCTATGGACATATTATATAGACCCTTTATGACAGATACAGTATTACACCCCGGTAGAGTGGCAGTCAAAACCAGATTTTTCTTAAGAGCAGTTTTAAAGGCAAGTTCCAGGGTTTCTTTTTCAGGAATATTATCTTCTACAATTATAATATCATTATCCTGATGGATAATATTTTTTAAAGCTTCCTGAAGAGTGAAGCCTTTTAAAGGATTTAATTCTATCTCTGTAATATGACGTAGAGAATAAATATAATCCCCGATAACACAGATAGTTTTATCACTTCCTTCTAACATATGGAGTGCAGTATAAAGGGTTGTACTTTTACCGCTTTCAGAAGGGCCGGTAATTAGCATCATTCCCGGTTCTTTTAAAAGTAAATCCTGAAAAATTAATTTTCTTTCTCCCTTAAATCCTGATTTGTCATGATCTATAGCCATCTCTTTATAGAGAATAGTTATAGAGATTTTTTCTCCCTCCGTAACCGGGGAAGTATATACAGTCAGTCCGTATTCTTCACTTGCCTGTATAAGAGTAAAACTTCCTTTCCGGGATAGATTTTTTTCTAAAATATCCAGTTTTGCTATAAGTTTTATCCGGTTTATTACTGACTCCTGTTGATCTTTTGGAATATTCATAATCTTATGTAAAATTCCATCTATCTTATAAAAAACTGTCATCTCTTCTTCCGCCGGTTCTATATAAATAGCACCTGCCTTATCCTGAATAGCCTGAGATATAATGAGATTAACAGTTTTCACTATAGACTCTTTCCTGGCCAGTTTTTTTAATCTCTTTAATTCGATATTTTCTTCTTTACCTTCCGGTTCTTCAGAGACAAAATCGTTTATATCAGAATCTTCTTCATACTCTGTTATTCCAAAGTGTATATTTATAGCCTTTAAAATACTTTTTTCTGTAGCAATCAGAGGTTCTATGTCAAAGCCGGTAATGAGTCTTATGTCATCAATGGCAAAAACATTCAGAGGGTCTGCCATTGCCAGCAGGAGGATTTCTCCCTTTAATACCAGGGCATGGCTTATAATTGTTTCAATTTCTTTTTCCTCATAATTTAACTCTTTTAATCTATATTTTAATTCTGTCCTTAAAAAAGATTCATTTATCAATCTTCTCAACTTATTTATACTGATTTCATCAGGCAATTTCTTTATTGTTTCCCCTGTGATTCGGAACTTCTCTTCTTTTTCTGTTATCCTGACAGGTATGACTCTATATCTTACGGCAAGATGTTCCGGAATAGCTAGAACCATTTCTTCATCCAGTTTTTCTTCATCCAGATCTATAAAGGGAACAGATATTGATTTGCCCAGAGTTTTAGTTATATCTTTTTCTGTAACATATCCCAGACTGATTAATATCTCTTCCAGCTTGTTTTTATTATTTTTTTGCTTTTCCAGAGCTCGTTCCAGTTGCTCAGGACTTATCAGTTTTTCTTCGATTAATAAATCTCCCATATCCTTATTTAAAAAATCTGACATAATATATTCACCTCACATAAATATTTTGAATTACTTATACTGTAATGTGGAAACTTTATATATTGAATTATAGCATAAAGATTTTTATGTGTGACATAAAAATTAGGAAGTGAAAAGAGTGAGCAGGGAGCAGTCACTTGCAATTATGAATAAGCCCTGAGATGATTTCTTCACAGAACTTTCTCATTTTCTTCATACTTTCTTCACATCTTTATTTTATAATTCAAATGGTACAGGAGTTTTCATTTTTAATGTTGTAAAATAAGGCTTTAGATGAAAATTATGCAGAAGCAGTTTATCTAAATAATTCAATCGGTGAAAGAGATAAAACCGGGAAAGGAGGTGCAGAAAATGATTAAGAAAGTATTTCGGAGTAAAGTTCAGAAAATAATCAGTCAGCAGTGTTTATTAACAGGTGTCGGTTTAACTATAGCTTCCCCTTATTAACTGAATTTTTTCCATGCATCGATGACTTGAACTGTATTCGACGGAGTTTCAGAAGGAAATGAATCACAGGATATAGAATTATATGAAATCTTAATATAAAGGAGTTAATTTTATGTCATTAGAACGTGCAAAAGCATATATTGAAAGAATGAAAACAGACGCGGATTTTCGGAAAAAAGTCAATGAGTGTAAAAACACAGAGGAACGTGCGAAAGTCGTGAAGGAAATGGGTTTTGATTTTACAGCACAGGAACTTAAATCATGTACAGACGAGTTAACTGATGATGAACTGAGCGCAGTGGCCGGGGGAATATTGCCCAGGTGTCAGGGAAAGGTTCAGCTGTAGTTCAGGAGATAAACATGAATTACAGATTTATTATTTTAATATTAATCACTCTGTTTCTATTTAATCTTACTCCGTCTCTCTATGCCGGGCAGATCAGCCGGGAAGAAGAGCTGGAGAATTTTATTAACGAACTGGCGGAAAAAATCGGGAAAAACGATGAGCAGGGAACAGTAAATTTAATAGTGAAGAACCAGACACAGGCAAAAGAAACCTTCTATGTCCTCTTTACCTTTCTTGAGGATAAAATCAATAAAGGCATTAATGATGATGATACAAAAACATCAGCCATTATAACCGGAGTAATAGCTGCAGTATTCAGTGATGAACTGGGCGATGGTACTTTGGATAAAAAGCTTCAGGCTCTGTATGAAAAATATGCCTCACCTGATAATAATTCCTTTGATACTTCACGAAATCCCCTGGCAGGGGTCTGGTCAGATACCGGTTCCCATATGGATATAGTTGATGTAAATACTGGATCTTTCAAAAGTGATTCCTCTTTTCAATTCTGGTATGTATTCAGGGAAGACGGAACATTTAGCTATGTAGGCTATGCATATAGCCCCTCTTCAAAAGGAATGTGTTATACAAACGGAAAATACAGGGTACAGGGTAATAAAATAATTCTTTCTGACTGTACGGAAACGTGGAAGCCATATCCGGGAGACATTACTCCCGAATATAAAAATAAGCCCCTTCATAAGTTAAATGGTGTTGTTCTGGAATTTAGTTTTAAAGATAATGGCAAAACATTGATAATCCCTGCACCATCTGATGTTCCTCTTTCCGGGGAGTCTTATTACAGGGTTGAAAAGAAATAAGGGCTTCAGGAAGTTGAATTATGATAGTGTTTTTTTACGACAGATAGATTCACTTTTTACTGTTCACTACTCACTCTGAATATTCTATGATAAATTTTTTTTTCCATTTTATATAAAATCACTGTCATTTTTTAACGCAATCTATTCATATTTTCTTCACAACTTCTTCACATGTTTATGATATAATTGCTTTATCGTATGATAGAAGGAGGTATATATTATGAGTCTTGAGTCGGCAAAGGCATTTGTTGAAAAAATTAATACAGATGAAGACTTTCGAAATAAAGTAACCGGATTTAAAGACACAGAAAGTAGAATGGCTTTCGTAAAGTCACAGGGATTTGATTTTACGGCAGATGATATTAAATCAGCAAAAGGAGAGTTAAGTGATGAACTTCTGGATGCTATAGCCGGAGGAGGATGCGGTAATTTTTTAATGGATGGTTCACAGATATGCAGAGTGGTCTGGTGATTGTTTATTATGGAACAGGATAAATATACAGTTAATGAAATTTTTAAAGAACTGATACCATATATTCCCGGAGAACTGGTATCTTCGGAAATAATTGACACGATAAAAACTCTTAATCAGAAACTTCCGGCATCTTTAACCACTGCCGGCGGTTTTGAATGCCGTCTTGGTAAGAACGAACCTTCTGCAGACTGGCAGATATGTATCAATCTATCGGATTACGGAAGAGAAGTTCTTGCCGATAATATAGATAAGGGTAAACTGGATGATAGTTTGTTTTATACCAGTGAGTGGCAGCATATTCGAAAATTTGCTTCTTACTGGTCAGACCCTGCATCGCCCCTGTATAACAGAACAAATAATATATGGCTTGAGTTTGACCTTGAACGTCTGAAAGAAAAAATCCCTGTTCCGGGATTGTTTTTTAATATAAGACCTGAAATAACGGAACCTTCAAAAGAAGATATATACGGCTGTATTCTTGATGGCCTCACATGTCTGGGAGGTAAATCATTAAGAAAGAAAATCCGGGATAATCTACGGTTCTGTCTCCAGACATTACCTGAAGGTGCCAGGATGGTTTATGCGGCATTAATGATGTCCAGAGATACTGAAGCTGTAAGAGTGGTAATTGATATTGATAAAGGGTCTCTTAAAGATTACCTTGCCAGTATCAAATTTCCTGACTCAACACAGGAATTAATGGAACTTTTAGAGGAGTTGTCTCAATTTGCCGGTTTCTGTCGATATAATCTTGATATTTCATATAAAGTATTACCGAAAATAGGTATAGAATATTTCTTACAGAGTAAAGAAGAAAAGGAAAAACCTGACTGGGAACGTTTCCTTGCTTATCTTGTCAGAAGTTCCTTATGTACGCCGGAGAAATGTGATGCATTGCTGAAATGGACCGGTTATACCCGTACTATATTTCCCTTTGATCTTTTCTATAGTTATATTTTTCGTAAAATAAGTCATGTGAAAATTGTCTGTCAGAAAGATTTTCCTCCTGAAGCTAAAGCTTATATAAGCTTCTGGAGAAACTTTGAAACAGATATTCTGACCTGGAGAAAACCACCTGTCCATGAAAGCTTATAAAGTAAGTTTAGATTTACTGACCATAAATCTGGTTTTGTAATATTTTGTATGGATATATCTGACGGTGATACTACAATCTACAGCCCTGTCGGGCTATGTATAAATGTTGTGGTCATTAATGATATGTGTTATAATATTTTTGTAAATATTTTAAGGAGGAGTTAACTATGAGTCTTGAGTCAGCAAAATTATTTATTGAAAGAATGAAGACAGACGAGGACTTTGCTACAGGGGTCACAAAATGTAAAGATTCAGGGGCCCGTAAAAAGTTCATTCTGGAAGAAGGTTTTGATTTTACTGTAGATGAATTGTCTCAGGCACAGGGCAATGAATTAGTTGAAGAACTGAGCGACGAACAGGTAGAAGCAATTGCAGGTGGCGTCTGGAGATGCGGCCTTGGTGATTATGCCTGCGCGAATGCTGCTCCAGGGCAATATAATTAAGTGGTTGTAAAGACCAGAAAACGAAAATGGCTTTCGTTAAGTCACAGGGAATGGAAGAACGGGGAAATTTATTCAGTAATTCAGAATGTAGCGGAATAGCTTTCCCTGAGATTCCATCTGCCTGTCCTGGCTATGGCTTTACCTGTTTTTACATATGGACTGCACTGAACTTCATAAGACCTTCTGTCTTCATCATAAAAACTTACAGTCTCTGATAATTTCAATACTACTCTATTATTGCGATTAACAAGTATAAAATCTATTTGAAAACGAACCTTTTCATTTTGCATCAGCACCGGTCTGTAGCTGAGTCTGCAATGTTTTACAGAAGAAAAAGCCATAAGCTCTTCATATTTGCTGTTCTCTATAATAAAGATTTTTCTTACTGACCGGTCAAATAAAAGTGTCTTTTCCCCATTGTCATATATACTTATTTTCATACCTCTGAGACACTCTTTATATTCTTCCAGATTGGCACTGAAAGAGTAATATTTATATGGTTCTGATCTTTCCTGGTTTTCAGATATTTCCATAATTAATTCTGCAAATTGTTCTAAACACTCTTTCCATTCAGGTTTTTGTTCGAGTTTTTTCCATTGTTTTTGAAGAAAATTTGCTAAAATAGAAGGTCTGTCATGTTTATTTTCCGGTAAAAGATTTACTCCGCTGAACATAATTCCCTCCCCCCTTTTTGTTTATATTTTACTATAATCTATCCTGTTTATAAGTGCCGCCCGGCACAATCCATGAAAATCACTAAAGTGAGCATAAATAATACATATGTGCTCTCGTGACTCGTAACGCGTAACGCGTGACAGGAGGAAAACGTTTATTAAATGCTTATACTCAGGTCAGTAAACAGATCGTAACCGGTTACACGTTTCTGCAAAAAAAACAGGCGCCCAGGTAAATTACATGAGCGCCCCTTTTATCTGTGAAAAACTAATCGTCTCCTCTTATCCAGTTGCCAAAACTGTCTCTGGCTGCTTCTATACGGTTTCCGACCCTTCTTGCTCCTCTGTTTATATCTTCTCTCACTTCACCGGCCCTTTCAGACACTCTGCTAACGCCATTGGCTACACTTGTCTGCACTCCTTCTATTACAGTATTGGCACTATCAGCAACTATGCGGGCCCGCTCAATATCCTGCTGGCTGATATCAACGCGCAGTCTGCCATCTGCACCGAAGGGCGTTTTAATCGGTAATGCTCCTCCTACCTGTAAATGAATTCCTCTTTCATCCCGGGAAATACCTCTTTCAAATGCTCCGCCTTCCCCGATTCCTGCATTTCCTCTGAGTGTCATAGATAAACCTGAACCGGAGTCGTTTCTGCCTTCAATAGTCTGACTCAATCCTGCATTTATAGAACCCTGTAAACTCTCTCTGCGGCTGTGGTTCCAGTCTCTTCCATGAGATGTATCGGTTCTGGAGTTTTCTATATCTACATCGGCACCCTGGTCATATTCATTTCTTACTCTGAAAAAACTGCCTCCTGGTAAATCCAGACGCCTTTCCTCTCCTAGCCGGATCCGGCCTTCTACCTGCCCTCTTTGAACGTCAATCGGCGATTCTCCTGACTGTATTCTTTGAGGGTCAATATTTGCCCGCCCTTCTCCTGATACACCATCACGAATATATCTGGTGTGACTTGCAGTTACACCTCTATAACGTGCGGCAACTCTATGCTCAACAGATAGACCTGCAGAACCGGTTCCTGATAAATTACCAGGTGATGAATCTGACGGAAGTGAGCCATGTCCTGAAGCTGCGGCCTCCTGTCTGGTAGATAGAGTCGATGACAGGTGAACCGGCCCCAAGGTTGTACTGGCACTTCTGTCTCTCTGTCTGTTTGCTTCGGCTGCTCCGTCTACCTCTCTGTCTGTTACCCGTAAACGTGTTGCCGATGAAGTAGTCGTTACATCCGATGTAGTTATCGTTCTATCAGGAGTACTGATTCGACTCCCTGTGCCCCTTGTAGAAAAATCCCGATCTGAAGCTTCAATAATTGACCGTTCCGGCGGAGTGGCTCCCTGAGGAGTCTGGCTCTGCTGCTGTGCGGTCTGGCTCTGCTGTGCAGGAGTTGCTGCCTGATGAGTCTGTCTTTCTTCCGGCTGTGTGCCAGGAGTCTGCTGTTCTGTCGTAGCTCTCTGGCTTCGTCCTGCCGGTCGCCTTGCCGGTCTTTCAGAAGTAGTGTCAGGAGTTCTGGAATCTGTAGATTGCTCTGTTGTTTCCGCACCCTCCCGCCTTCGTTCCTCCTGCATTATTCTGCCAGACGAATTCCCGGGAGGCTTTTCGCCCTGTGTCTGCTCAGTTCTCTCCGCCCTGTGAGCCATACCGGCCGGTCTTCTGATTCCGGCAGAAGAACTATGAGGAGGCTTTTCTTCATTACCGGCAGACCCCTGAGAGTTTTCTGCCTGTTGTCCGGCTCTCTGAATAGATGAGGCAGAGTTTTCATCTCTTTGAACCTGCGGGCCGGAGCCTTCTGCTTCCGGAGTCTCTTGAGGCGTTTGTTGAGGGCTTGCTCTCCTGTCTGTTTCTTCTGTGGGAGTATGAGGAGGTTTTTCTCCTGCCTGTTCTGTTGTTCCTCCTGTGGAAGCATGAGGAGGTTTTTCTCCTGTCTGTCCGGCTGACTGCGGGTTCTGCTGTACTGTAAAAATTGGGGCCCGTTCAGGCGGTTTGCTCGATAAATCCTGTGCAGGAGGTTTTTCCGGATCAATGAAATCGCCCACCACTGCATCCAGATCTTTATCTTTTTTCAGTGCTTTTAACTGGTTTTCTATGTCACCTTTCATGTTTTTATACTGTTCCGGTGAAGATGGAAAAGATTTTCCGCCTGCCAGTTCATGAAAGGGTTTCATAGGATCTGTTTCTTTCATGTCGTCTGCCTGATCCTTTATGGCAGATGTTTTATTTTCCCATAATATGTTGCCTGTTCCCGGAGAATTTCTGTTGACTTCTAACATAAGTCATTTCCCCTTTCTCTTTATATATATTAATTATCTCTTAAAATGAAAAAAAAGTAAATAGTTCAATATTAAAATTGCACAATTTTTACAAAATAAACACGGCCGGGAGCACATCTTTTTTTAATATTTAAGAAATAATTCCATAGCCAGTTACGACTTATAATTTACCTGCAGTCTGGATTACTGCAGATCAGCGTGATAAAGCAGAGGGGGTTCTGTTCCAATATTTACGAAGCGGCAGATGTTATAGCCCTGCATATGGCTGAAATCATTCGTTCCCATGGTGCCGAACTGCTCGGGATAGATGAGGCTGCTTCTCTTCTTGACATGCTGGAAGAGAACCAGACCGTTTATCCTGATTTATTTTCTCTTGAAGAGATTCATAAAGTTCTTCAAAATCTTCTCAATGAGAAAATCCCCATAAGAGATCTTGAGTTAATATTGAAAACCCTTGGAGATTATGCTCATATTACAAAAGATACAGCCATACTGACAGAACATGTCCGTCAGGCACTGTGTCCTGCTATAAAAGAACCTGTTTGAATAATTTAAAGGTATAGGAATTTTCATTTTTAATGGCGTAAAATAAAGCTTCAGATGAAATTTTATCTGGAGACAAATATCTAAATAATTTAACAATGAAATGCATTATCCGGCTGATACCAATGACAGCCAGATAGTGCATAATTTTATCCTGGTAATCTGTGCCTTTCTTGAAGATAAAATAAATAAAGGCATTAATGATGATAATGAAGCAGCAGCCATCCTGGCTGGAGTAATAGCTGCAGTATTGATGATACTATGGATAAAAAAACTTCAGGTTCTGGATATGAATTATGCCGAAATTTCTCCTACTTTACGAATTACCAGAAAGTGGATAGACGTGCCTTTATGTCACCTGTCCATACATATAATCAGGCTGTTCCCACGAATAATATGTAATGTAATGACTGTGGCAGAAAAATTTGATTGTGTCTGTTAATAGATCAATCGAGAACATTTCTGAGCTTTAGAGCCAGATCTTTTTTAAAGAATGGTTTTTGTATGAAATTAACCCCTTCCGGAATTACGCCATGCTCTGCTATTACATCACCGGTATAACCTGACATAAAGAGACATTTAATATTTTTATGACCGGAATTCAGCTTTTCATAAAGTTCCCTGCCATTCATGCCGGGCATTACAACATCGGTAATAAGAAGGTCTATAGTTCCTGTACAGGCATCTGCCATCTTGATTGCTTCACAGGGCTCTCTGGCAGCAAGAACATTATAACCGAGTTTTTCAAGCATTAATGTCGTCATTTCCAGAAGATCTTCCTCGTCCTCTACAAGCAATATATTTTCCTGCTTCCCTTCCGGTAATTTTGCCTCTTCCTGATTTTGAATATCATCTGATTTTGCCGTTACCAGCGGGAAGCATATATTAAATGTACTTCCCATGGCCGGCTCACTGTAAACATTTATAAACCCGTTGTTCTGTTTGACTATTCCGTATACTGTAGCAAGTCCGAGGCCTGTGCCCTTCCCGACTTCCTTTGTCGTAAAGAATGGCTCGAATATATGGTCGATAATCTCTCCGGTCATACCGGAACCATTATCACTCACGGAAAGCATTACATATTCACCGGCACTGACTCCTTCGCCATGCCCGGCTGTTCTATGTTTTGTCTCTATGGAAATGTTACCTGTTCCGGTAATGGAGTCACGGGCATTCACACAGAGATTTGCAAGAATCTGGTCAACCTGCGCAGGGTCTATCATAATCATACAGGGTTTAATACAGGGCATCCACATAAGATTGATATCTTCACCTATGAGTCGTCTGAGCATCTTTAACATACCTGATATGGCATCATTCAGATCCAGTAATTTCGGAGCAATAGTCTGTTTTCTTGCAAAGGCCAGCAACTGTCTGGTAAGATCGATTGAACGCATTGCCGCATTGTTTATAGCTTCCAGATTATTATAGATATTGTCTGAAATTTTTATCTTTTCCATGGCTAATTCCACATGGCCGATAATCACTCCCAGCATATTATTGAAGTCATGGGCAACCCCTCCTGCCAGACGTCCTACAGACTCCATCTTCTGAGCATGGAAGAGTTGATTCCTGAGTTTTTCCTGTTCTTCTTCTGCCAGTTTTTTCTCTGTAATATCCCTGGCAAACCCCAGGAACCTGGTCTCTGAAAGCTTTACAGCATCAATGGCCCAGTAACGTCTGATGCCGTCCTTTTTTATAAAAGATAATTCCCCGGAAGTTCTTCCCGAAGTCAGAACTTTTTGAAAATGTTTTTTTGCAGCTTCTATTGAATCTTCAGAATATAGATCGACAATGTTTTTGCATAATAACTCTTCTCTTGAATATCCTGTTATTTTACAGGCACTGTTATTTATATCCGTAAAATTCCCTTTTTCATCTACGACAAAAATTCCGTCAGGAGCAAAATCCACGTAACTGCGGAATTTTTTTTCACTTTCTTTAAGAGAAGCTATTTTCTCATCTATCAGTGACTGCAGTATCATCTTTTCATCGGAAAGAAGCTCTTCCTGGTGAAGTTTTTCTAAAATAATTGCAACCATCTGAATGGCATTTTGAAATAAAGGCAGAAATTCAGGGGATACATTACAGGGGGTACCTTTTATTTTTAAAAAACCGTAGCATTTTTTTGAAGTGGAGAGATCAATCAAATCCCTGGCCGGCGAAGTTTCTCCTTCGATAAATTCAATCGAAAAACCGGGATGAAATGAATTAATAGCTTCCGTAAATACTGTAATAATTCTTTTACGGCTCTTTAGCTGGGTTAAATTATTCATTAACAGGAAGAGATCATGGGCTATGTTAACCATAAGATGTATTTATGCTCCTACATACTCAGGAGCATGTTCGGCCAGCCATTTGTCGGGATGTATATAATAGGGATTCTGTGAAATAATACCGCCGCTTATTGCAAATGGATGAGTCCGTAATACATTCATAATTTGAGCCCCTGAAAACCTGTTTACATTATAAAGGCATATGCTTATCCACGGTTTGCCGGGTATAAAATAATTCAGGCGGGCTTCGTAAACCATGAGAAGTTCTATGCCGGGAATAGCTTCCAGAGCCCACACCATTTCCGCCGTTGCCCTTATATTGCGCCGTCCCTTTTTCTGTGATTTGGCATAAAAACTGTTCAACCCTTTATCCATTGCTCTGGGGGAGAAAATACCGTCAGGGTAATACAGGTCTTTAGCAGAAACTATTGAAAAGTAGTGAGGATCATCAACATGAGGGCCACATTCAGGGGAAAAATGAGTAAAATTTTTTTTAAAATCATTTTCACTGCTTTCGCAAGGACAGTAGAGCTGCATATCACCGTCAAGAATACCCTGTTTCAGAAAACCAAATACTATGGAATCTTTCTCTTCTTCTGTTTCATAGAGGCCGCACATGTGGACTCCCCTGTTACATGTATAGTCTCCGAAACCCATGTGGAATTGTTCCTGGTCCGATGTCTGAATATGCATAATCTTTCTCCCTTATTATGTTTGTACTGTGTGAGGATTGAAATATTTTATCTGTTTATATAATAAAATTTTCCCTTTTATTTGTCAATAGAAGCTCCCGGTACTATGTTGTTTTTTTTTATAACTGATATAATGATCCATATATGTACAGTGTATTTTATAACTTATCGGAATTCAAGTGACCGTAACGGGTTTAATCCCTGCGTATAACCCATTACGAGGTTATTATTTATGGATAGTTATGAAACTAATTATATATCGGGAGGTACAAACATATATGAAAATCATTGCAATTAACGGAAGTCCCAGAAAGAATTGGAATACTGCCACATTACTTGCCAGGGCTCTGGAAGGAGCATCATCAAAGGGGGCGGAAACAGAGCTTGTTCATCTTTATGATCTGAATTTTAAAGGATGCATCAGCTGTTTTGCCTGTAAACTCACAGGAGGAGAAATCTATGGCAAATGTGCCGTAAAAGACGATTTAACCACTTTACTTGAATATATTGCTGCATCTGACGGTATAATTCTTGGTTCACCGATTTATCTCGGAAATATAACAGGAGAGATGCGTTCTTTCCTGGAAAGATTGATTTTCCAGTATCTCATATATGATGCCGCCTATAGCTCAATCGCTCCGAAAAAAATGAAAACAGGTTTTATATATACAATGAATGTGGATATAGAAAGAATGAAGCAGTTTAACTATGAACAGAACCTGATAGCTATGGAAAATGCCATGTACAGAACATTCGGTCATAATGAGGTAATGTATAGTAATGATACATATCAGTTCGACGATTATTCTAAATATGAAACCGGTGCTTTCAATGCAGAACATAAAGCAGAAGTAAGGAAAGTACAGTTTCCTCTGGATTGTCAGAAAGCTTTTGATATGGGAGTGAGGTTTGTAACAGAGTCCTTATAAAATTACATGTCCGGTTTCTCCGGCTTGGCTATTAAAAATATATTATTAGTAAGATATTTACATGCCACAGATTGAATATCTTCATTTTTTACCTTTAGAATATCATCTTTAACAGTAAATATTCTTTCCAGATTTATGTTAAAGAGAGAAGAACTGTACATCTCGCCGAGCCAGTAACTGTTATTTTTCAGATAATCTCCGTAAGCTGACACAAGAATCTTCTTCGCCACATCAAGCTCTTCCCGGCTTATTCCTCTTTCTTTTATATTCATAATATCTGACATTATACATTCTTCAGTATAATCCACAATGTCAGGATCTGTTCCGAAGCCGATCTTGAGAGTACCGTAATTTTTTATGGTACCTGACGAATAATGTTGTGCATTGATAGAGTAAACAAGACCTTTTTCTTCTCTTATATTATTCCAGAAACGAATAGTCAGGATTTTTGCCAGAAGATCAAGGGGAATTTCATCTTCTGCTCCCTTCATACATCCGGGGAATATCATATAAGCCAGACACTTATCTTCTCTACCTTTGTAAATAATTTTTTTTATATGTTCCGAAGGGAATGTTGTTTCAAGATACGCGGGCTCTATAAAGGGATTGTTCCCTGAAGGAAGAGAGCCGAAGTATCTGGAGGCACATATGATGGCTTCTTCCATATCAAAAGAGCCTGCCAGTGTGAGCTGGCTGTTTGAAGGAACAGACGATAAAATCTGGAATTTCTTTAAATCTCCCACATCTGTATATTTATATATTTCTTCTTCTGAAAGCCTGGCAGAGAGAGGACTGCCCGGAAGAAGAAGACTGTTCATTTCGTCTCCTATAAGCCCGTCCTGTGACTGGTTTTTCTGTCTTATATATTCCTGTATCGCTCTTATACTGTAATTTATGGCTTCATCTCTGTAGCCCGGTCTTACAAGATACTGCCAGAACCACTGAAATAAATATTCCATGTTGTCAGACGGGCAGTGGCCGCTCAGACCATATGCCGCAACACCTGTCGTTATGAGAGAAATACTCTTTATCCTGAAAAGCCTTTCTATTTCTATTTGATTTAAATCTTCTGTACCTCCTTCTGACCAGGCACTTTTCGCCACTTCAAACATACCTGCCTTCCCCGGTGGTTCCAGAAGTTTTCCTCCTCTGGAAACATAAGCCATATAAAGTTTGTTTCTCTCAAAGTCCGTAGTTTTAAGTATTACAGTAAGACCGTTTTTAAAGGTTAATTCTGTAATATCTCTGATTGTCTTTCTCGATAAAATTTCTCCCCCTTTAATAGAACTGTAATTATAGGAATAATTCAATTCTTTAATTTTATAATCTATGGCTCCTTCTCTTATTATTTTTTCTGTCATTTTCAGGATATCATCTTCATTACAGCCTGAAGACGGAGGACACGAAATTATTACAGACATATTTTCAGGCTTGAAAAGATATTCTATAGTTTCTTGAAACTGCCCGTCCGATATGCGGGGAAGCAGTTCACAGGCAAAACTGTAACAGTCGTCAGGCGATATAAATATCCCTTCTTTTATGAAGGCTTCCATCATAAATGACGCATAATTTTCTGATTCTCTCGTTTCTTTTTTTTCACTGGATCTTCTCAGACCTTCCACGAATTGTGCCGATGTTTCTTCTTTTTCTATATCAGTAAACCCTTTCTGACGTAAGCCTTCTATGTATCCCAGGAGCCTGGAAAGACCTTCCATCTCTCTTCCCGGCCTGACTGTTGCTATGAATTTTACTTCATTGAATGATTTAATCTTTCTGAATACACACCCTCCTCCATGAATGACAGGTGTATCGGGATTGTTGTAGCTTTCTTCACAGATTCTCATGTTTATCATTTCAAGTATGACTTCTTCACAGATGCGTCTGGCAAAATCTCTTTTATTCCTTATCGGTGATCTGTCTCTGTGATAATATACGGAAACATAGGATTCCTGAAGTTCCACGTCTGTAAAGACTCCGGTGTATATATGGTGCGGTTTTAATGGTACTACAGGTTCCGGCCTTTCTTTTGCCGGAGACGGAATGGATTGGAAGATATGTTTTATCTTTTTTTCCGTTTCTGCCGGATCACAGTCTCCCACTACTATAAGAGCCATAATATCAGGTCTGTACCAGTAAGAATAGAACCGTTTTAAATTTTCGGCTACTGTGTTCTTTATTGTTTCTTCAGTGCCAAGGGTATATCTGTTAGCATAAGGAGAACCTTTAAATCTGATGTCTCTGTGTGCATTGTATAATCGTGTCATAACATCGGAATCAAGTCTCAGTTCCTCCAGAATAACATCTTTTTCTTTCTCTGTTTCTTCATGCACGAACATCACTGAAGAAGCAAAATCACAGAGCAATGTGAGAGCTTTTGTGAGATATTCTTCTCTGTCTGACGGAATTTCTATTTTGTATATTGTTCTGTCTATATCTGTAAGAGCATTTATCCCTGATCCTATGTCAACACCTATGGAATGAAAATATTTTACTATTTCGCCGGGAGGAAAATGTCCGGTTCTTTTAAATGCCATATGTTCGATAAAATGGGCAATACCATATTCGCCGTCATGTTCATGAATGGAACCGACAGGCACGACAAGCCATGCCAGGATTCTGTCGTCCGGCTTTTTATGTTCCATTATAAAATAATTGAGGCCGTTCGTGAGTGTTCCTCTGAGGACAAAGGGCGGATAAGCAAGTTCTCTTTCATCATATAGTTTTTCTTCTGAATAAGGCATTTTTTTCCTCCTGTTTCTGTATTGTCTTTTATTATTTTATAGAAACAGGTCTTACATATTTTTCATCTATATAGCCTTTTATGCCTGATTTTGTCATTACTATATGTGTATCATTACATCCGTCGCCGTCCGAATTATCCAGGACTATTACATAGTCTCCGTCTGTAACAGTCTCACGGGCAGAAGAAAACACTGAATCGTCCATGTAAATATATGTATGCAGATCGTCATCACCTGTATCTATAGAAGCTATACCGCAGGCCTTTCCTTTTACATTTACATAACTCTCAGCTATATACCCTGAAATATTTGACATGGTAATGATATGACTCCATCCGTCTTTACTGGATAGAACCAGAAAATATTCTTTTCTCTTTACCTCTTCGATGACATCGGAAGAAGGACTCTGTTCCTCATGAATATCTGCAGAGTCCATACTGTCAATAAGTGTTCCGTAATGATATAGATATTCCTGACATATTACACAGGTTACAGTAAATAAAATCAGAACTATGATAATAATAAAAGATTTCATAATATATTACCCCGGTTGTTCAAGGAATTATGTTTGATATTAACACATATTCGCATCGGTATAATAAAATCCTTCCCCGGTTATTATTCGGATAATGAAAGAGCCTTTTTTATATGATCTCTGAATTCCTGCCGGCTGTAAGGTTTCTGAAGAAATCCCGCAATACCTTCTGTCTGTACCTTCGTTATATCACCTGCCTCACTGTAGCCGCTTGTGATTACAACCTTTACATCTGAACAGATCTTTTTCATTTCTCTCAAAACGGTTAACCCGTCCATGCCCGGCATTTGAAGATCGAGTAATACACAGCCTGTTTCGTCACAGTGTCTTCGGAAAAGTTCCAGAGCCTCCGGGCCGTCTGAAGCACTTATAGATTCCAGACCCATAGATTTTATATACAGAACAGCTATATCCCTCAGTGGTTCTTCATCCTCCGCTATCATAACAGTTTTCTTTACTTTCTCGATTTTCTCATCGAGTAACTGGCGAACCATACCCAGTAAAAGATCTTTCCGGTAAGGTTTCTGAATAAGTTTTAACCCCTGTTCCAGTATGAAATTCTTATGAACTGCCGTATCACTGTACCCGCTTGTGAAAAGGCATTTTATGGAAGGATTTATTTCACGGATTCTGTCATACACGGCTTTCCCGCTTTTTTTAGGCATTATTACATCGAGGAAAAGCAAATTAATATCATTTTTATAGTTATTATACATATTTAATGCTTCTTCTCCGTCAGAAGCTGTTATGACCCTGTAACCTTTTTCTTCCAGTATTCTTTTTCCCATACGTCTTATCTGTTCTTCATCTTCGGCGAGTAATATAGTTTCACCGCCATCGCCGGTCGGAATATATGCTGTTTCTTCTGTCTCTGTTATGGTATCTTCACTTACAGGTAAATATATATTGAAAGTGCTCCCATAACCCGGTTCGCTGTAAACATTAATTATACCCTGGTGCTGACGGACTATACCGTATACGGTGGCAAGTCCAAGACCTGTACCTCTGCCTTTTTCCTTTGTTGTAAAGAATGGCTCGAAGATTTGTTTTACAGTATTTTTATCCATGCCGCACCCTGTGTCTGTAACAGATGTCATAACATACTGACCGACTCTGGCCCATTGATTGATTGAACAGTAATCAGAGTCTAAGGTAAGATTTTTTATTTCGATAGTCAGAGTACCTCCGTCAGGCATTGCATCACTGGCATTTACGCATAGATTTATCAGCACCTGTTCTATCTGATGTCTGTCTCCGTTTATAGCCGGCAGATTCTGTTCTTTTTTTACCAGTAGTTCTATATGTTCACCTATGAGGCGCTGTAACATGTTTGTCAATTCGGAAACGACGTCATTCATATTCAGAGATGATACCTGGAGAATCTGTCTGCGGCTGAATGCCAGTAACTGTTTTGTCAGTGAAGCAGCCCTTGTGCCTGCCTGATATACTTCATTTAAATCTTTGTAATGGGGAGATTCTGCGTCCAGATCTTCCATGACAATACTCGTATATCCGAGTATGACCTGAATAAGGTTGTTGAAATCATGAGCCACACCGCCTGCAAGCTGACCTATGGCTTCCATTTTCTGGGACTGACGTAATTGTTCTTCCAGCTTTTTTCTCTCTGTTATATCTTCACATAAAGAAAGAATACACGGGAGACCGGATATGTTGATTATTCTGGAAGAAATCAGCAGAATAACTTTTGTCCCGTCAGTTTTTCTCTCCAATTCTATTTCTTCATTCTCGAAATATCCACTGGATTTGATCTTTTTTTCCATGCTTACTGTCTGATTTGTATGGGCCTGTTGATATGTATGGTAGAAGTCTGAGTGTTTACGCCCCAGGACGTTACTTTTTTCCACTTCGTTTCTTTCACAGAACCTGGCATTTACATCCAAATATCTTTCTTCCATATCTGTAATGGTAATACTGCATGGTGCAAGGTCAAAAATACTCCGGAATTTTTCTTCACTTTCTCTCAGAGCTTCCTCTGCAAGTTTACGTTCCGTTATATCCTGAACTGTTCCTATAGCATATGAATGTTCGCCTTCTATTACAGAAGAGATACCCCTGATTTCTACCCAGATTTTTTTCCCTCCGGCAGTCACCAGTTCTGCTTCCATAGTAAAAGGTTCCCCTGTCTTAAGGCATTTTGTAATATTTTCATAAATAAGAGGGAGATATTCAGGCACGTAATATTTGCTTCCTTCCAGCATAGCAGGCCTGTAGCAGACAGGTTCTCCTATGATATGATATACGCCTTCCGTCCATTCCAGATAGTCTGTATAAGGGTTTGCCTTCCATCCGCCCAGTCTGGCAATATTCTGTGTTTCTTTCAGGAACAGTTCACTTTCTCTGACTATCTTTTCAGCTTTTTTCCTTTCTGTTATATCTGTCATTATGGTAGAAAGATACCTTGTTTTTCCTCCGGAAGACCTGTGAGACATGAGTGTTTGAAATACAGGTATTTCCCTGCCGTCACCGGTAAGAAGAGCTATTTCTCCCTGCCATATTCCTTTTTCGCAGGCGCAGGGTATGCCTTCCTCTTTCAGTAATCTGAGAGCCCATGGCGGATGGTTTTCAGAAATATTATGGAGTGATAGATCTTCACTCTGACTCCATCCCAGGAGTTTTCTGCCTGCACTGTTCATATAGGATATTACACCGTCAGGTGTTGCCGTTGCAATCAGTTCGCTTGTGCTCTCTATGATTTCTATGAGACAGCTTCTTTCTTCCTCTGCTTTCTTCCTTTCGTTTACTTCAAAACAGAGTGATATAATGGCAGCCATCGCAGTGGCCGCTCTCTCATCTTCTCCGCTCCACTGTCTGCATTCCGATGTATGTTCAAAACTCAGAATACCTCCCACTTTATCATGGAGCCATACAGGCGTATCAAGGAGAGAATATATGTTATGTTTTTTATAGTAATCTTCGGGGATCTCATATGTGCGCCTGTCTGTCCTGGCATCTGCTGCCGCTACAGGCTTTCCTGCCAGGTGAAGTTTTGTATATTCGGGAAAATCGGCTGACCTGAGCTCTTCTCCTTCACAGTGAAGCTGTTTGCTTCTTTCGAAAAGGTCTATACAGTGGACTGACGAGTAATCTTCATTGTATAACCATATGCTGACCCGTTCAGTCCCGAGCATATCTGAACAGACCTCTGTAATTTTGGAAATGGCCCGTTTGAAATTCAATTTGAAGAGATTTCCTGCAAGCATAAGTGATAATAAAGCATCATTCTGTTTTTTCAGTTGCTCTTCACGATAATTTAATGTTTCTTCCGTATCTTCCCTGAAGGTGTGAGTCAGTTTTTCCGCATAATTACAGCTTGCTTCCAGCAACAGGAATTTATCTGTTATTACAGACAGATGGTGTGCCACCTTCTCCAGAAAATCAGATCTCCGTGAAAAATCTCTTTCCTCCGGGGAAGCTATAAAGATCGTTCCTGTAAGGTTATTTTTAGAATACAGAGGCAGTAAGGCAAAGGAATGAATATTTATTTTTTCATATTTGACGATATCTTCAGGGGTATTTTTGCTGTAAACAGGGGTGTCTGTCTCCGGTGACATAGAGGAGAGAAATGTGAAATATTCTTCTTTATCACCATTTCTGGCAGTGTAAGATTTTAAATCAAGGAGTTTATCTTTATATAAAAAGATTGCCGTTATGTCTGCTTCTGTTTCCGGGGATATCTGGCGAACTGCTGAATTGCAGGCTTCCTGTAAAGATTTTTCGCCGATAACAGTGAGGGTTAAAGTGTTTAAAAATGTCAGTTCTTTATTGAGCGGGTAAATCTCTTTACCGCCTTCCCGGGCAATACTGTTTTTTTTAAGGATTTGCATCCCGGTACCTCCCTGATTGTTTTTTCCAGATTAGATCTGTTATAATATTATTTTATTATTGAGATTCTGTCAATAAGATTGCATTACTCACTATTTTAAAGAGAGGAGTAAAAAAATGAAGTTTTTTTTACTGATTTTTATTACACTTGTTTTTTTATTAAACCCCTGTGCTGCAAAGGCAGAAAGTATTTTTACAGGAAATGTAAAGGAATGTGTAAAAAAAGGTAATATGATTGAATTTAAATGTTCTGACGGTCTTTTGAATATTTATATTTTAAAGAGTAATATTATTCGTTTTCGTTATGTAAGAGAAAAATTTTCAGAAAGACCTTCCTATGGAGTTATATGGAACGGTACTGAAAAGACAGATTTTTCATTTGCTGAAAAAGAAGATTCTTATGAATTGTCTACAGATGAAATAAGAGTTGTAATCAGGAAAAATCCCTGCAGAGTAGAAATTTACGATAAGTCCGGCAACCTCATAAATCAGGATGATCCTTCTTTCGGAGTGTCTTTTGACGGCTCTGAAGTGAGGTGTTACAAGAAACTTTTCCCTGATGAAATGTTTTTCGGTCTCGGAGAAAAAACAGGGACTCTGAATAAAAGAGGCAATCAATATACCATGTGGAATTCCGATTTCCCTGCCTACGGTAAAGACCAGGATCCCCTCTATCAGTCCATTCCTTTTTTTACAGGTGTAAGAAACAGCGGAGCCTACGGGATTTACCTTGATAATACATATAAATCATATTTTAATATGGGCGCAGGAAATGACAGATTTTACTGGTTCGGCGCAGAAGACGGGGAAATGGATTATTATTTCATTTACGGCCCTGACATAAAAAGAGTTATTTCTTCTTATACCCTTATTACGGGAAGAATGGAACTTCCTCCTCTCTGGGCTCTCGGCTACCAGCAGAGCAGGTGGAGTTATTATCCCGAGTCTTCCGTAAGATCAATAGCCAGGAATTTCAGAGACAGAGGCATCCCATGTGATGTAATATATCTGGATATAGATTATATGGATGGATACAGGGTTTTTACGTGGGATAAAGAGAGGTTTCCGGAACCGAAAAAACTTATAGCAGAGCTTAAAGCTGAAGGTTTTAAAGTGATCCCCATTGTAGATCCCGGTGTAAAGGCAGATGATAATTACTCTGTCGCAAAAGAAGGTATAGAAAAAGATTTCTTTGTAAAATATCCTGACGGAACGCTCTATAAAGGAGAAGTATGGCCTTCATGGGCTTATTTCCCGGATTTTACTAAAGAAGAAACTGCTCTCTGGTGGGCCGGTAAGAACAAAGCTCTTCTGGATCTCGGTATCGAAGGTATATGGAATGATATGAATGAGCCTGCTGTGTGGGGGAAATATGTGCCTGATATTGTAAGATTTAATGATCATGGTTTCGGAGCTGATCATAAAAAAATACACAATGTTTTCGCTCTTACGATGGCAAAGGCCACATTCAGGGCTTTTCAGGACAGTGGAAAAAGACCTTTTATACTTACGAGGGCAGGATTTTCAGGTATTCAGAGATATGCCGCAGTATGGACGGGAGACAATGCATCAAATGAAAGCCATCTTCTTCTTGCATGTCTTATGCCGCAGGGTATGGGACTGAGCGGCGTGGTTTTTGTCGGAAGTGACGTGGGAGGTTTTGAGGGGAATCCTTCAAAAAATCTTTATGTAAGATGGATGCAACTGGGAGCTTTTACACCTTTTTTCAGAGGCCATTCCTGCAAGGGTATGGTAGCAAAAGAGCCCTGGTCTTTCGGGGAAGATGTGGAATATTATACAGGGGAAGCAATAAAATTGAGATACAGATTTCTTCCATGTCTTTACAATGAATTTTATAATGCCACAAAAACAGGACTTCCTGTTATGAGACCGCTTTTATTGAATTTTCAACATGACGGGGAATGTTATAAAGAAGAGGCTCAGAAAGAATTTATGATAGGTGAAAACCTTCTCGTAGCTCCTGTTCTTTCAGAACATGATGTGTCTAAAAAATTGTATCTTCCTGAAGGAAAATGGCTTTATATGAGAGATAAGACTGTATATCAGGGGAAACGGTGGATTGTAATAGATGCTCCTCTGTCTGAAATCCCTCTCTTTATAAGAGAAGGAGGTATAATTCCAATGCAGGGGTGTCAGAATTATACAGGAGAAAAAGAATTTATAGAATATGAATTTAAGATTTTCCCGTCAGAGGATTCCACTTATGAATTATATGAAGATGACGGAATAAGCTGTAAATATAAAGAAGGATTCTACAGTATTACGAAAATAGAAAGCAAGAAGACTTCTTCTTCCGTAGAAATATCTGTTACAAAACCTTACAGGAAATATGATAGTAAAAAGAAAGATTTTGCTTTTGAAATATATGATATGACAGATCCGCAGGAAGTTTTGCTGTCGGGAAAATCTCTGAAAAGATACGATATGATTGACTTTAATGGAGAAGGTTATTTCTTTAATGTTGAAGAGAAATCTCTCTATGTAAAAATTAAAAATAAAGATGATTTTACTTTAAATATAAAGTAAAATGCTGTGCAGTGATGCGTCAAGCATCACTGCACACTTTTCACTTTTTACGACTCATGACTCACGCCTCACTTCTTTTTCATTCCCGGCATATTCCGGAAAATCTTTCTCCAGACATTCCGGGCATATACTGTGAGTAAATTCTGCCTGAGAATGTGATTCTATATAAGCTTCTATTCGATACCAGTAACCATTGTCATCCCTTATATTCTTACATGATGCACAGAGGGGAACTAATCCTTTCAGGCTATTTATATAATCAAGAGATGACTGAAGTTTTATTATTAAATTACCTTCTTCTTTTATTATGTCTTTTTCTTCCGTAATATCTTGAACAGACATAAGTATTATTGGCTGTCTGGCACCTTCTTTAAAGATTTTTCTGGCATTTAACAATAATGTTCTTTTTTCTTCAGGTGACGAATTATAAACTAATTCGAAATTTTCAACACAGTCTTTTTCTTTCAGGCTATATTCAAGCATATTATGTAATGAAGACAGATCCCACAGATTTTTATCCAGATTATATAATATCCTTCCTGTACTTTTCTCCGGTGTTGTTTTGAAATGCCTGTAAAAATGATTGTTGGCAGAAATGATTCTCATGTTAGAATCCATTATTACTGCAGGAATATGAAGATTATTAAGAATATTTTCCCTGTATTTTATGGCTTCAAGAACTGCCTGTTCCCATTTCTTAATTTCTGTTATCTCTTCATATATACCGAGTATGCCGGTAATATTTCCTTCGCTGTCCTGGAGAGGTATCCTGTTTGCATAGATCCATTCCGTTTTTTCTTTTCCTGTTGTTGGTTTTGGTTCCTTAATATGATATTCAGGTTTATTCATATTTATTACCTGACGATCACAGTCTCGATAAAATTCTGCATCATCTTTATCCCATGAAAAATCATAATCATTTTTTCCTGCTATTTCCGTCGTTGATTTCAGTCCTGCATCTATGGCAAATAATTTGTTACATCCCAGGTATACTGAATTTTTGTCTTTCCAGAATACCTTTGCAGGAATTGCATCTACGATAGACTGGAGCAGGTTTCTGGTTTTACAGATTTCTGTATCCTTACACTTTCTTTCAAGAAGATTCAAGAAAAATTCTCCTGTAAGTTTAAAGAACGTTATATCTTCGTTTTTCCACAGATATCCATTTTTATCCAGAGAAAAACCTGTTAAACCGACAAAGTTTTGTCCAACTATCATAGGAATTGCAAAGAATGATTTCATTTCACTGTCAAATTTCGGTAATTCCTCTTCTCGTTCCATACATGAAATTTTATAAGGTATATATATATAATCTAGAAGTTTCCCTTTTTTAAACAGGCACGAAAGGGATTCGAAAAACACTTCTTTAAATCTCTTATTTCTCGGTTTAACACCTTCTTTACACCACTCATGGCTATGGTCAATCATGGTCAAATCATCTGAATATATATCGATAAAACATCGATTAACAGGGGCAAATTCTCCTATGACTTTTAAAGCCCAGTCTATTTCGTTATGAATTTGATTTGCCGGTAGGTTTGTAAAATGACCTGTTATAACTGCCATAAGCTGTTCTATTAACAGTCTGTATTTTAATTGTTTTTCAATCTTCATTCTCTTTCTGATTTCCGATTGAAGTTGTTCATTGAACATAGTAAATGTTTCATTGTTTTTTCTGGTAAGGTCTTCAATGATTTTATGGCATTGTTTTAATTCTTTATCCTTTTTTTTACTTTCAGTAATATCCCTGATTATTGCAAGAACAAAGGGATTATTCGTATTATCGCTTCTGGAAAGGGATA
>JBEHWP010000010.1:0-25926 GCA_040217665.1 Vulcanimicrobiota bacterium | reverse complement strand
ATATTCTTTTTTACTTTTGGAGTCTTTCCTGTGTCTTTCTGCAGTAATCCGAGTTTTGCAAGCTCTTCAGGCGGCTCCGTAACTGCATCAAGCTCTGATGCACATTTTTCAATTATTCCGGCTGTATCGTCATCTATACCGGCTGCACTCATTTCTTCAATATTAATTATATACTTTCTGCCATCATGGTTAAATATATGATAGGGTTTTATGATTATTTGTTCCATAAATTATCCTCCAGTAAATTTTATCAGATATTTTTGTTGTTACTATATTTTTGCATTTTTTCATAAATTCCTTGTTTTTACTGATTTTATAGTCAAACAGGTTTTGGGTTATGGGTTATGGGTGTTGGGCTAAGAAATTTTAAAACCCAGTACCCGGCACCCATAACCCTCATTTGCAACAGTTATTTTGACTTCATTCCTGGATTATTTTTTACAGTTTTTAAAATCTGCAAAAGTATAGAATAATTTATCCTGAACTTTTCAAATTATTATCCGTATATATATTATATGAGTTATGGTAAAATAATTATAGTTTAAATAATGATCCCGTAATGCTTGATGCGTAATACGTGATGAGAAAGGGTAATAACCCGTTACGCGTCACGATTTATAAAGGAGGAAAACCTATGACAGAAGAAAATTTAACGGAAAGAGAAAGAGAAATGCTTGACAGGGAAAGAAATAACTATAATCGCAGTCAAAGAAATTACTGGGCCTATTTTGTTGACAGGCATGATTCCATTTACAGGTTCCTTATGATATTATTCGGTGTACTTATTCCAATAGGAGCTTTTGCGACAAACCTTTATTTTATACCTTTCCCTGTATGTTTCTATTCGCCTGAGCTTTATACGGCTCTTTTTATAGGATTTATCGGCATAACTATTACTGCATTATGGAAAGGGCCATTGCCGAAATTACTGCTTTTGTTTACTGTTCATGCAACATTCCTGGGAGTGGTTTATTCCTCTGTGTTCTCACTCGGCTTTCTTCCCCTTATTCCTGTATCTATTATAGCCCTGGTGATTTACGGACTGGGTATACTTGGTTTTTCCCCCTTTCTTTCCCTCTGGGTTTTTATAGTAGCATACAGACGCAATCTCAGTATGGCAATGGAATATTATAATAAAAATTTGCTTATAGTATCCTGTATTGTTATTACTATTATCCTGCCTCTATTATACTGTGGTGTAAGAACAGGTATGTCCTATGTGACAAGACTGGAAATATACAGAGCTGTTAACTGTAAGGAAGAAGAAAAGCCTGACATATATAAATCACTGTTGAAAAAAACGGGCATAAAAACTGCCCTTGTAAATATTTATGCTTATAATGAAACTCCTTTCGACACCCTGGCAGGATATTTAATGCCTAAACAGGAGAATTATTCTAAATATATTTACGGTGAGCAGGCTGCTACATTGTATTATCTTCTCTACGGTGAAAAAATTCAGGTGGCAGAGAAAGAGACTCTGAAAAGGATAAAAAAAGGCTACAGAAATGTCAGATCTTTCCATGAATATATGGATGACGATTATTATTATTCAGGAGTTTACCTGACCGGTTGCCACTATGACGGAGTAATAAACCTGGACAGTATGCTTTCCTATCAGGAAATAACCCTTGATGTGTCATCAAAATGGAACAAACAGGAAATGACCTGTGAATTCAGAGTTCCTCCCGGAGGAGTAGTGACAAAAATGTCTCTCTGGATAAACGGAGAAGAACATATTGCATCTGTTGCTGCAAAAGAAAAGGCTGAAACTGCCTATAATACAATTGTATCAAAACAGAAAGACCCTGCCATTGTTACATGGCTGGGAGGAAACCTTTACTCATTAAAGGTATTTCCTGTAGAAACAAATCTTCCGAGAAAAGTTAAAATAGGCATTTCTTCACCTCTCTGTCCGGGAGAAAAGGGTATGTCTTTTCAGCCTGTCATGTTTCATACAAGGAATTTTTCTATAGATAAAAAAGCAAAAACCTCTGCAATTATAGATGTACGCTCAAAAGGAGAAATATTTTCTGTAAAGGGAAGTTCAAAGGACATGAAAATTTCCTCTATGGGTAGATATGAAAAAAGAGCAGAAATCTCTATAGATGGGTTCAGGTCAGATGATTTCGAACTTCTGATTGAAAAAAACGTTCACCAGTCAGATATTCTCTCCTATTCCAGTAAAAATTTCACCTATTACCAGATACCTTTTTATCCCTCTTTCAGAAACATGAAGAGTGATCCTGTCAGCGTTACCTATTTTCTTGATTGTACTGCCAGAATGGAAAAAGATGGAGTTTTTAAAGGTGCGAAAGAAGCTATAACAAAATCTATAAATAATCTGGGCCCTGATGACAGATTTAATGTTATAGCCGCAAATTTTGAAACAAAAAAACTCTTTCCGTCTCCTGTGAGTGTTACGGAAGAAAACAGGAAAAAAGCGTCAGAATTTTTAAATGGACTTGAAGCATACGGAGGAATGGATATAGTCCCTGTTCTTGACGGAAGTTTTTTCCCTGAGAACTATGATATGAAGCCCGTATTTCTCGGTATAGTCCACAGCGGTCATCCTCTTATAACATACGGACAATCCTGTATACAGAAAGCAGACAGATATGAAGGACTATCGGCAGGGGTAATTGTAATTAATTATGATGATAATTCCTTTGTCACAGATCTTGTGCAACAGGTAAATGGTCTCTCTCTCAGGGTAAAGGATCCGGCAAATCTGGACGGTGCTTTTTCAAAGGTTGAAACATATGCATTGCAGGGAGGAAAATATAACATTACCTGTAAATGTAATAGCTCCGATAAGTCTGTAATACCTGTTCCGTCGAGTAAAATCGATATAACTCCCGCAAGTCCAGCTTTCTTTTATGTGAGACTTCCAAAGGGATATAAACAGGATATTTCTGTCGTCATAAAAGAAGAAGAGAGGGGAAAGATTCTGAGAGAAGTCAATTTAAAGAAAGAACATAGAGAAGTAAGTGATGATCATATAGGAAGGTTATGGGCCTATAATTATCTTGTAGAAGCCCGTAACAGGGAAATAGGGAATAAACTTACAGATGAAGAATTCAGTGAAACAGTAAAACTTGCAAAGGATTATTATATGGTTTCACCATATACGGCACTTATAGTGCTTGAAACACAGGAACAGTACAAACAATTCGGCATAGACAGGAATTATAACGGAGAAATGACTGCTCCGTCTATACCTGAGCCGGAAACAGTGTTTATGATTATTGTTATGATTTTAATTGCTATTTTTATTTATTACAGGTCGGGGAAGGTCGTGACGGGTGACGCGTAACGGGTGACGCGTGGAGGGTGTTCGGTGTAGATTCACCGGCCACCCTTTACTTTTTATGGAGGCTATTCATATTGTTCCAGAGAATCTGCAGAAAATCATCAATCATATTCCTTTTTATTGCCCTGTTCCTTTTTTATAGAGACGAAGTCTTCTGGTTAATTGTAACCTGGACTGGGAAAGGTTATGATTCTTACGGATATATTGCACTTATAGCTTTTCTCATTTATATGAGAAATTTTTCTGTGAAAAAAAGTAATAATATTATTTTGCCTGTTATAGCTATAATGTCCGTTATAAGTATCTTCATAAGAAATACAGGCATAAATATTATTTCCGCTCTCTTTTTTATAATCTCTCTTTCTCTCCTGATATATTATTATTTCAGCGAAAACATAAGAGAAAATCCTCCGGTTATTCTTATACTGTTCCTTATGCTGCCCTGGACACATCATATAAATATATTCTTCGGATTTTTTCTGCGCAGTTTGAGCACTTCAGTATCTGCTTTTTTTCTGCGCATGGGAGGAGTATCTGTTGAAATACACGGGACAATGATTTTTTTAAATCAAATAAGGCTGGAAGTGGGCGCTCCATGTTCAGGGTCTAAATATCTTTTTTTTACAGCTTTTTTTCTTATTCTTCTCGGTCTCTTTATGAAACAGAAAATACTTCTCTTAATACCTTTATCTGTTATTACTGCCATAATATGTAATATATTTAGAATAATATCCATAGCATATTTAAGAATTTTTCTTGGCGGCGAAGAAAGTCTCGTCTTTCATAATATTATCGGTATATTTTATTTTATAATAGCCATACTGGGAGTATATTTATTATGGAAAAAAACATCATCCTGGAAGTATCACTGGCTCTTTTTCTTATAATTCTTTCTATCTTTACAGGGGGAAAAAAGACATCAGAGAAAAATGAATACTCTCTGAAACTGCCTGAAGTGATAGAAAATCACAGAGGGACTCCTGTGGTATTATCAGAAGAAGAAAAGAATTTTGCATTGACTACAGGTACGGAGATTTTAAAAGAAAATTACGGAACCTTTACCGTAACAGTAATATCCTCAGGAAATGATGCAAGACTCCTCCATTCTCCAAGGGTATGTTATGAAGCCTGGGGATATTTAATATACAGTGAAGAAATTATAAATATAACAGACCGGTTTAAAACTGTTAAAATGACCGTTATTAAAAATAATCGTAAAGAAACTCTTTATTACTGGTTTTTTAATAAAAATAATAAAAGTATTTTTTTCTCAGATGTATTTATTTCGTCCATGAAAGGAGAAAAAAACTGGTCTCTTATAACTGTAGTATGTGCCGGAGAAGGTAAGGATATTAAAAATATAATAATGTATCTGGATAAATTTCTACAGGGATTTACGGGATGACAGGAAAATTTTGTGCCAGATAAATTATTTAGATAAATTACCTCTATATAATTTTTATCTAAAGTTAAGGGTTACGGGTTTCGGGCGCCGGGTTAAAAAGATTGACAATCCAAAACCCAGAACCTGAAATCCAACACCTATAATTTATTAATCATTGTCAGGAGATTTATAAATAGCCATATGTTATAATATATGGAAAATACAGTTAGTTTCATAACTATCCGTAAATAATGACCTCGTAATGCGTAAAGCGTGATGTGTGATGCGCAGGGACATAAACCCGTCACGCGTTACGCGTTACGATTGAGACCGGATAAGAAAGGACATGCAACATGGACAAACGGCAGGTAATAGAAGAAGTGAGAAAATTTCACTGCACATACGGCGCCGGAAATGGTAATAATCCTCTTATATGTAATTATGATATATGTGAGACGAGATTTGATAAAAACATACTGGTTCTTAAACTTATTGATAAATATTTCAGCATAAAATCAAAGATGACGGAAAAGGAATGGAAGGAACTTGTAGTAGAACCGGTAGAAGATACCATTTTATGTCTTGAAGATCTGGAACTTACATGGGAAGATTATTATAAGCTTGTAGAAGAACATGAAATGAATGTAGAAGAAGAAAAAAGAGCAAGAGCAAAAAAGATGGAAGAAAGAAGAAAAATTCGTCAGAATGAAAAGAAAAAATTTAAAGACTGGTTCAGAGAAATAAAACAAACTTTTACACCGGGCCTTGATTATATGGATGAAGGGTTTAAAAGAGGCCAGGCAGATACCTATGATTACAATAAACTTCAGCTTAAAATAATAGGTTCTATTGCCACCAATGCCTATAATAAAGAAGACAGATTGTTCTGGAACGGCTTTCGACATGGTCTGTTGTCCAGGAAAAAGGAAGGAAGAGAAGAAAATGCTGGAAAATCTTGATAAAATTCCATGGGAAACACTTGAACATGCCTATGGAGAAGCTAAAGATGTACCGGGTCTTATAAGAAAACTGGCATCGAAAGATATAAAAGAGAGGGAAGATGCTCTGTGGCATTTATACGGAAATATATGGCATCAGGGAACTATTTATGAAGCCACTTCCTTTGCAGTACCTTTTCTGATTGAATTGCTGGAAAATCCCCTTCCTGATAAGGATAAAATTTTAGTTTATCTTTCCAATCTGGCATCCGGTCATTCCTACCTGGATGTTCATCAGAATATGAGTTTTTACGATGGGAGAAGGGATAAAGAGGAATTTGATAAAGAGTTAAATCAGGAACTGGAATGGGTAAGAAATTCTCATGAAGCTGTTCTGCAAGGCTGTCCTGTATACAGGGAACTGCTTCATGACGAAGAGCCTTCCGTAAGAGCCGCATCTGCCTATCTGCTCGGCATTTTCTCTGAAAAAGCAGATGAAAATCTTCCTGTCTTGAAAAAACATATAAAGAGCGAGGTAAATGAAATGGTGCTGGCAGCATGTGTTTTTGCTGCGGGGCTCCTGTCAGGGAAAAGAGATGAAGACTGGCTCAGAGAAATATTAAATTCCCCTTCTCCTTTCTCTGTGTGTATAGCGGCAGCAATGGGCCTGGCCCGTGTTATGCCAGAACATATGCCCGGTGAAGGTCTTGAACTCTTGATAGAAGGAACCGTTAATCCGGGTAATGCAAAAGATATATTTAAAAAATTTCCCTGGGACGATTCAGACGTTCAGACTTACTGCTGTGAATTACTGGCTCTTACGGGGAAAAAATCTGAAAAAGTCCTGCCTGCTCTCATAAAGGCAATGGATGACGTTACTCCTTGTGAAAGCCGGGTTGTGGTAAATGCTATGCTTTATCTTGTTTTTGACGGTAAAGCTCCGGGGGAAAATATAACTGCAGAAGATTTATCAAAAGAACAGAAGGAAGCTCTCGGCGCAATAGCAAAAAGTAAAAATTTCTGGAAAGGCTTCGATAAAGGAACTGTTGTCTGTAATGTCATGGACATAATGAAATCCTTCGGCCTTCCTCAGAGACCGGAAACGTTACAGGCTTTTCTGGACGGAAAAATTTCTCAAAAAGATAAAGAATGGAATAATTAACTGTTATATCAGTGTTATTGCAGTAAAATATGGGAGTCACGACCTGTAATCAAAATTTCTATTGCTGTATTGGCCTGCATATTTGCTACAATGGCAACCCTTGCGGAACAGAGACCCATAGACATATCACTTTTCCCGTCACCGCAGAAATAGATATTTCCTATTTTTATTACCTTCAGATCATCAAATCTGCCGAGACCTGAGATGCCGTTTCCGCATACTACCGGTTTGTCGGGGAAGCTTCTGCACCATGACTCTATAAGCCATTTTTTTCTTTCTGCTTTATCGAAGGCTTCTATGAGCAGATCGGCGGAACCGAATAGAACTGACACATTCTGAGGGGTTATTTCACAGGTGTGGGTAATAAGATTTATGTCCGGGTTTATTGCTTTAAGATGAACAGAGAGTGCTTCAACCTTTTTTTTGCCAGTATCTGATTGAAAGAAAAACTGGCGGTTCAGGTTAGATTTTTCGACTGCATCAAAATCTACCAGGATTAACGTTCCCATGCCTGCTCTTACCAGTGATACTGCCGCATTGGAACCGAGCCCTCCGCATCCTGCTATGCCGATACAGGATTTCTGAAGTATTTCCGTTGTGCCGGGGACATTTCGAGTGAATATATCCATTCTGTTTAATCTCTCCATTCTATACTCTCTTGCATAAATAAATACATATATACCAATTCCCTAAATATCATATGTTATATTAACAGCCTGAAGCCCCCGATGGTGTTTAATAAGATCAAATTTTACACAGAACCATTCCTGCAGGTCATCTATTTTAATTCCCTTTAAACTACTGTGATGAAAGAAATATTCGACTCCATCTTCTCCTGTGATAAAACCATAACCTTTACCGGGGAAAACTACTTTAATCTGTCCTTTCAACTTCTGGTTTATTAAATTTTGACTTATCCCTGGAAATGATTTTTTTTCTACTGGCTTTTTTACAGGTGTTTTTTGAATATCTTTCTTTTCTGTGCCGGCAAATTTCACTTCTATTTCAAAGAGATTAAGCTGTTTTGCTGCAATATAGCGTTTATATCCATCAATAAGTACCATGTTATTTTTATTTACTATCACCGGTTTATCGAATCTGCCATGTTGTCTGTAAAATTTAATTGTTTCTTCTATTTTTGCTTTACCCGGTCTGGTTTTTAAAAAAGCTCCTGGAATTATAATGTCTTTTAAGGAACATTTTTTTATCTGTGGTTTTGAAATAATTTCTTTACTTTGAGAAGGTTTACTTTTTTCAACAGTCTTTTTCTTTTTAAAAAATTCTATGATTATATCAGTTAATGCTAATTCTTTAGCTGCAGTATATTCTATATATCCTTCTATAAGCTGCATATTTTCTTCTTTTATTATCAAAGGCTTATTGAATCTTCCGTGTATTTTATAAAAATCAATTACTGTTTGTAACTTCTTTTTTTTGGGCTTTGTAGCCAGAAGAGCTTCGGAAACCACTATTTTACTTAAAGGACATATTTTTTCCTGTTGTTTTAACTCTGGAGAAGAAAGGTTTTCACTTTTTAAAGAAAAATCCCCGGCTCTTGGATGAGCAGATATATAAACATGTTCCTTTAATTGCTGAGAAACTTTTAAATAAATTTCTGTAGAGGAAACCCTGGAGTGGCCGAGTAATTCTTTTATGGTAACCAGATCTGCTCCGCCTTCCAGCATATGTGTTGCAAATGAATTACGTATAGTATGTGGAGAAAACTTCTCAAGACCTGCTTCACTGGCATATTTAGTAAATAAATGTTGTATCGCTCTTATAGTAAGTTTACATCCCTTTTGACTTATAAAAAGTTCTTTTCTATCACTTTTTCTGACCTCTATATAATTTTTTAAAGCATTAAGAGCCATATTATTAATAAAAACAATTCGTTCTTTATTTCCTCTTGCTATAACCTGTACAGTTTTAGTATCAAAATTTATTTGAGATAAAGTAAGATTTGTCAGTTCACTTAGTCTCATTCCTGTAGCATAAAATAATTCTATAATAGCCAGGTCTCTTTTTTTTCTGAATATAGAATTCTTTGTTGTTTCCGGCTGTTTTTCTATAATGCTTAAAAGTATCTGTAGCTGATTTACTTCAAGAGTTTTTGGAAGTCTTTGTGGTAATTTAGCACAATCAATTTTATTAAGAGGTGAATAAGTGATATAAGTTTGATCTTCTAAATATCTAAAATAAGTCTTTAGAGTAGAAATCTTTCTATTTAAACTTCTGGGATTATAATTTTTTTCAATGTTCAGGTAAGAAAGAAAATCTAATACAGTTTGTTTGTCAATATCGGTGAGAATTAAATCTTTCTCCTGATAAGAAGCTAAGAATTGAAAAAAGATTTTTAAATCATGTTCATAAGCTTTTATTGTTATTGGAGAGAGCTTTTTTTGATCATCAAGAAAAAGTAAAAAATCATCTAAAAAATAATTAGTTCTATTTGCTTTGAAATTTATATCAATCATTAACATATTTCCTTATCATATACAGAAATCCACAGAGTTCCGTCAGGTCTTAAAAATCTGTGCAATAACTCAATCCCCGGCTTAATCAAAGAGAGCCAGATAGAATTTTTCAGTCCATCACCATAATGGTCGAAAGCATTTCCCGTATTATAAGGGGGATCTATATAAATACATTTACTTTACTTACAATCTAATTTTTTTAACTAATTCTAGAAATTCATACTATTTTCCTTTTCTCTTAGTAAATTTTAATAAAAAAGTATTATTTTTAAAGCCTGAGTATTTCTCGGTTATGAGAAAAAGCCCCTCTCAAAGCCGTAAGTCGAAATTTACGACAAAAACGGAATTTCAGTGGATAGAAATTCTGTGTACATCATATTTATTCAGGAAAGAAAAGATTTAATTTATTCGGTTTTCGCAAAATTAACAGGGAAGAATTTCGGAAAATTTGTTACAGATATGATAATGGGTCTGAAATACTTAAAGCCTTCGAAGATTAATTTTTAATACAGGAACAGCAATAAATATTTATTCCTCATAGATAAACTTGACAACTTGACACGAAAATAATAAAATAAAAGTATGAAAACATTAAAAATCGGTGAACTCAAAGCACATTTCTCAGAAGTTTTAAATCTCATAAGAAAGGGGGAGAAGGTAATTATTTCTTATGGTAAGAAAGAAGAAAAGGTAGGTATTATAATACCTTATAAGGAATACAACAGGAAGATCGGTATTCTGAAAAATAAAGGGAAAATAAACCTGGAAAATTTTAATATTACAGACGAGGAATTTCTTAAATCATGACATATATGCTTGATACTCATATTTTGTTATGGATGTTGTTTGAACCTGATAAATTAAGTAAAAAAGTGAGAAATATCCTGGAAGATGAAAATAATGAACTCTTTGCAAGTGTGGTGAGTTTATGGGAAATATCTTTAAAATATCAATTGAAGAAATTAATTATCAGTGATGTCATGCCTGAATCAATAATCCCGGCAATGAAAGAATCCGGTATAAATATAAAAGAACTATCTGAAGAAAGTGCTATCAGCTTTTATAAACTGAGTAAAAGAAGTAATAGAGATCCTTTTGACAGAATGATTATATGGGAATGTATAAGAAATAATTATGTACTTTTATCAAAGGATAGCAATCTGGAAGAATACAGAAAAGACGGCCTGGAATATACTTTTTAGCGAAAAGAGAAAGAAAACTATGAAGAAGTGAAGCATAACTTGAATGTATAGGAATTTTCATTTCGGTTAAACTATTATATGGTTGAGAGTTGAGAGTTGAGAGTTTATGGTTGATTTCAACTCTCAACCTTCAACCCTCAACTTTAAACAACTCGCCCGCAGGGCGTTAAGTTCTTCTATCATAACAGGAATTATAGTCTTACTATTCATCTGTATGTCAGGCTGTGGCGATGACGGCACAGCAGCAATAAAAATACCGACTTCCACTGCCACACCTCGGATTACATCCGTTCCGGCAACTCCTACTGTTACTCCCACACCTGACACCGGGTCTGTAGTAATAGTTATACCATGGCCCACGGAGAAAGGAAGATAAATAAGGGGCAATGATTAATCATCGCCCCTTATTTATTAAAAAACTATTCCTGATGATCTTTAACTATTTCCACCAGTTCCGGCAGATCAATGCCCAGTTCTTTGAGTCTTTCTATTTTAGGCACTCCGTTATTCGTCCAGCCTCTTCTCTTATAGACTGCATCCGTTACTTTTTCATATTGAGCTTCACGGTATTTGCGGAGTAAGGCCATTTTCTCTTCAGTGCTTTTACCTTCCGGCTCTACCCCCAGAATCTCTCTGAGCTGTTTATCATAACGCTCCTGTCTTGATTCATACTCTTCTTTCGTTACCGGCCCTTTTGAACGGTAGCACATTGTATCATGCTCTCTTGTTCCGAATCCGAGCATAAGATTCATAACTCTCTGGAAATTATAGGATCTTGCCGACTGGTTTAACATCTTTTCTTCATCGAGAGGTTCACCTGTCATGCCTTCGAAGAATTTAAAGTAATTATTTACATGATCGGGAATTTTTGCGGCTTCCTTTTCAAATTTATTATCGGCGGGAACCACGTCATTCCATATAATCTTGCAGAGTCCCATAAGGCCAAACCATGTTCTCCAGAGAGGGAAATAATAAAGTGCTTCCGCCTTGTCTTCAAAAGTGGGGATCTGATTGTTTACCATATCCATGAATATGAGCCATGCTTCATCATGCTGTGGGCCTTTCAGTGTGAGGCCGTATCCTGCCTGCTGGGCAAGGGATTCCTTTGTGACATATTCCGATATTTCAAGCCCTTTCGACTCGGTGCTTATATCCAGAAGGTATTGTTCGTCTGCACCGTATTCTTTAACCCATTTGTTTCTGAGCCATCTGATGCCCTGGCCTACATCAACGCCGAAACCTTTCCCTTCTGCCATCTGATGCAATATTTCCAGCACTTCGTTACATGCTCCGAAATTCAGTTTCAACCCTCCCGTATGGGTTTCATTTATGACGCCTGCTTCAAAGGATTCCATAACAAAAGCTATTGTCGTGGCAGCAGAGATTGTATCAATACCGTATGTATCACAGTAGAAATTGAATTCTACAAGAAAATCTCCGTCAAAACATCCCATATTGGCAGCACCTGCGGCGGTTTCGTATTCCGGCCCGTCAACACAGACTTTCTGACCTTTATAGGGGCCTGTTTTTAATAGAAATCCGTCTACAGCTTTTGCACATGCCATGGAACATCCTTTCCAGCATCCGTCTGCCGTACCCTGGGTAAAGTATTTTGCCTTTAACATTTTTGAGTCTATTTTATATACTTCAGGGTGGCTTCCGTATCTATAATTATGAACAGGCAATAAATCATAGGCATTCATTACATCTACAATATTTGCAGTTCCCACTTCTCTCATTCTGTTTTGAGATTTATCAAGGGTTGCCATTTCTGCGTTTATCTTCATGCCATGATCTCTTATCATAATAGGATCTGCAGGGTGATTCAGATCGTCTATTATCTGGATGGCCCCTGTAGGACACACATAGGCGCAGGATGTGCATCCTATACAGTTATGATCTACTTCGTAAAAAGGCATAGTCATATGTCTTTTTATGCCACGGCCCGCAAAATCCAGTATTTCTTCCATCATAAATTCTTTACATGCTTTTACGCAGTGGCCGCACAGAATACAGGCTTTTTCATTTTCCTCCGTAAGAGGACTTTTAAAGCGCGATTCCGTTACTCCGAGTCTTCTGGCCATGTTCTGTATTAAAGGCACATTGGGCCATCTGCCCAGATACATTTCAATGAGAATTTTTCTGTGATTTTTGACTCTTTCACTGTCGGTAGAAACTTTTATTTCATCACGTACAGGATAATTACAGGCTGTAACAAGTTTTTTCTTCCCTTTTAATTCTATTTCACACACACAGAGTCTGCAAGTGCCGTTAGGAGTGAGATCCTTATGATGACAGAGTGTGGGTACAACGAACCCTGATTTTATAATTGCATCCAGCAGATAACTGTCTTTATTTACTTTAACTTTTTTCTCATTTATTGTAATTTCTATTTTCTCAGCCATTGATAAACCTCCTTTTTGGTCGTGACGCGTGACGCATGACGCGTGACGCGTGGTTCTTCGCCTTTTATTTTTGCTTCTTCCCGGAGAAAAAACTGCCTCTATTTTGTAAATGCTATTCTCGCATTACGCATTACGCATTACGCATTACGCATTACGCATTACGCGTTACGCATTACGCATTACGCATTACGCATTACGCATTACGCATTACGCATTACGATCCTGTAAAGCTTTTAGCTTCCCTGTGGCATTTATATAAGTTATTCCTTCACCTTCTGAAGGTTTAATAAAATCATTATTCAGGGACACCAGGTGTTTGATGTCATATTTTTTGCAGCATCCCAGAACCATGGCCTCTGAAGGATTGAGGTTATATTTCTGAATAAAACTGAAGGAATAAAAAACCAGTTTCTGAGTAATATCAAGAACCTTAAAATTTAAAAACAGGTAATAACCGATGGTTTTCAGATCAATACCATATTTTTTATTCACCGTATAAATAACATCGGCCCATACTGACGGATTTATATAGATATCGAACTTTTCTTTGTTCTTATCTATAAAATCCATGAGATCTCTTGCTTTAAGATTACCTCTGCAGTATTCAATAATAAGACTGCTGTCTACAAAGATTTTCATATATTTAAACCGGTCAGACGTAATCCACACGTCACGCGTCACGCGTCACGCGTCACGATTCTTACGTCCTGGCCACCAGATCCTTTACCTCTCTTTTTTCATCTTTAATTATACCGAACAGATCAGGAGGATTTATCCTGGAGAGACTGTTTATTTTATTTATAATCTCCTGTTCTATCTCTTCTTTTATAATATCTTCACACCAGTCGGGAACATTCACCTTTATTACAAGTTCACCCATCCGAGTGCCTCCTTTGTTATCAGCTGTCAGCAATCAGCTGTCAGCTATTCTTAAAGAACGACAATTAAATAACTGTCTCAAATATATTAAATCGTGACGCGTAACGCGTGACACGAGGAAAGAGACAATTAATAAACTTCTATTCCTAACTCACTTTAACTGCATCGGCAGGACATATTTCGTAACATATACCGCATTTAATACATTTGCTCTTATCAAGTTTATGTGAAGCTTTCTTTTCACCGCTTATTGCACTGACAGGACATCTTCTGGCACACATGGTGCAACCGATACATTTCTCCGCAATAATAGTGTAAGAAATAAGAGATTTACAGACTCCGGCAGGACATGTTTTTTCTTTTATATGTTTCTCATATTCGTCCCTGAAATAACGGATTGTACTTAAAACAGGATTGGGAGCAGTAGCTCCGAGCTGGCACAGGCTTGTCTCGCAGATGGTTTTAGAGAGATTTTCCAGATGTTCAATATCTCCGTCTTCACCTTCTCCGTTACATATGCGTGTAAGAATATTATTTAAAGCATAAAGGCCTTCCCGGCATGGAGTGCATTTCCCGCATGATTCGTCCTGAAGGAAATTGACAAAATATCTTGCCACATCGACCATACAGGTTTTTTCATCCATTACAATCATGCCGCCTGAACCCATCATGGAGCCTGCATCTGTAAGGGAATCGAAATCTACTTTCATATCCAGTAAAGCTTCAGGGATGCATCCTCCCGAAGGGCCTCCTGTCTGAACTGCTTTGAATTTCCTTCCCCCGGGGATGCCTCCTCCAATATCATAAATAATCTCCCTGAGACTTATTCCCATAGGAACCTCTACAAGACCTGTATTGTTTATATTTCCTACAAGAGAGAATACCTTTGTTCCTGAAGAACCGTTCCAGGGATTAACACTTACATCACCTGTACCTATAGAGGCAAACCATTCAGAACCTTTTTCTATGATTGCAGGAATATTTGCCCATGTTTCCACATTGTTTAGCAATGTAGGCTTATCGCGGAAACCGAATTCTACATTATGTACATATTTGGCTCTCGGTTCCCCCGGCCTTCCTGACATGGAAGCCATGAGAGCGGAAGACTCGCCGCATACAAAAGCTCCTGCTCCTCTGTGTATGTGTATGTCAAATTTTAAAATGCTGTCTTTACCCAGGAACCCGTATTTTCTTGCCTGTTCTATAGCTTTTTGAAGTCTCACCATGGCCAGAGGGTATTCTTTTCTGATATAGACAAATCCTTCCGATGCACCGATAGAGAAAGCACCTATCATCATTCCTTCAATTACCGAATGAGGATCTGTTTCTATAATACTTCTGTCCATGAATGCACCCGGGTCTCCTTCATCGCCGTTACAGACAACAAAGGGAGGTTCTTTTCTCTGAAGGGATGCTTTACGACATGACTGCCATTTTACGCCGGCAGGGAATCCTCCTCCTCCTCGGCCTCTTATGCCTGAAGAGATTATTTCCTTTATCACCTGTTCGGGATCATTGCCTTCCAGAACTTTACGGATTGATTTATAGCCACCTCTGGCTATATAATGTTCTATATTTTCAGGATCAATAAGACCTTTATTGCGGAGTGCTATAAGCTGCTGTTTGGTGAAGAATTTTATATCATTCATTGTTTTATTGACTGCTCCGCTTACAGGATCTTTATGCATAAGTCTTTCTACCGGAATCCCTTTTATGAGATGTTCTTCTACAATCTCTTTTACGTCTTCTTCTTTAACTTTCTGATAGAATATGCCTTCAGGCTGAATTACGATGATAGGGCCAACAGCACAGAAACCGTTACATCCTGTAGGGACTACAAGATATTCTTTCTCAAGACCTTTTTCTTTTATCTCTTTTGAAAGGCTGTCACGAACATTAAAACTTTTTGCAGAGACACAACCCGTGCCTGTACATACCATAAGCATGGCTTTATATTGTTTAAATTCTTCGTTTATTTTCTGCTGTATTGCTTCTAAATTTGTCATAATTATTCACCACGCCTCTCAGAAATAATTTTAGCAACATCTTTAACCTGTACATTTCCTATAATTTCTTCTCCTATTTTTACAACGGGAGCAAGACTGCAGCAACCGAGGCAGGCAACTGCTTCAAGTGTAAATTTTTCATCTTTTGTTGTTTCACCCTGTTTGATACCGAGTTCTCTTTCAAAGGCTTCAAGTATTTTCGGTGCTCCTTTTACATGGCATGCCGTGCCCAGACAGACCTGAATAACCTGTTCGCCCCGCGGTTTCAGACTGAAAGCTTTATAGAAAGTGGCAATATGGTAGAGCTGTGATTTAGCTCTTCCTGTTTTTTTGCATATTTCATCAATGGCACTTTTTGAAATATAATGTTCCATGTCCTGAATATCCTGCATCATTTCTATAACATATTCAGGGTCACTGTTCCATTTTTTTATAATCTCATCGATTTTTGAAGTATCTGTTTTACAGGATGAAGCACATATATTATCCTGAAAGGTTTTACTTACTTTACTTTCCGAAATACGCCAGCCAGAATTAATGGGAAGGCTCTTTACTACAAGGGCTTTAATTTTTTTATTTCTGAATACTGTTCCTATGCCGCCTCTTCCTGCCTGTTTAAGTCTTGCAACACCTCTGCGCCAGTCCCAGAAGGAAAAATTCAGAACTCCCATACGGGCATATTCCGCTCCTCTTCCGGTAGAAACTACGGCAATATTTCTCATATCCAGTTCATTATCTGCATACATGGCGGTAAGTTCTTCTGAAATTAAATGGGAATCCTTGCTTTCAAGAGGTGCTTTTTCTATTGAGATTTTGTTATTTACCGCGTCTATAAGTATAATGATATAATCGTCTGATTTACCCAGCACACAGAGTGCGTCAAAACCGGCAAATTTCAGATAAGGGCCGAAATAGCCTCCTACATTACAGTCCATAACACAGTCTGTGAGAGGAGATATGGACGTAACAAGAGTTTTACCTGAACCGGGGAAGGATATTGTTCCTCCCAGAGGGCCTGAGGAGAAACATACAGGGTTTTCAGGACTGTCCCATTTAGTATTTTTATTTATTTCCTGAAATGTAAGCCACAGATCAAACCCGCGGCCTCCAATCCAGAGTTTTTTCATTTCCTCCGAAACAGGTATAAAGTCAATAGTATTTTTTGATATGTCAATTCTCAGAGTTCTGCCGGCATAGCCTTTTTGAAGTTCACAGAGATCAAATTTTTTTTCTGCAAGAACTTCATGAGCGTCCCTCATTTTAGCTATATGATCTGTTACCATTCAGATATTCCTCCCTACAGGTAAGTCTTGACAGAGCTAACACTCTGTTCTTTCATACATTCGAGAATAATTTCTTTTTCCCTTTCACTCAACCGCCATGGTGAATATGTATGGCTTTAACTTCTGCTCCGTCAGGAATAAAACAGGTATCATAATTATCTTCATGTATTACCTCTCCGTTGACAGACGTTACTATAAGAGAAAAATCATAACCCATAATCCTGAAAAGACCTGTTACAGTCATACCTTCCTGCCATTCGATTTTATTGCCGTTTACCGTTATGATAATAATCACCCCTTTTCAGTGAGCAAGGTTTTTACTCCTGAAAACCGTAATGCGTGACGCCTGTAGCGTGACCCATAATGTGTTATACTGTTGTCAGTAAGGGAAATTTTATTAACAGTCTCTTTCTTCGTGTCATCCGTCACGGGTTACGCATTACGACTTAATATATTTTGATATAGTTATTTAATTGTCATTTCTTACTTACAGGTAATAACTTATAGATTCCTGTGATTTGAAAAATTCATAGATATTTTGAAGTTCATTATATTCTTCAAGATAAAGTTTAACTGAATAGGATGAATAGGTTTTCTTTGTGCTTTCTCTTTTTCTTATTCCTTCTCTTGAGAAATTTCTCTTTGTAATAAGTTCAATCTGTCCTGCAATATATTCAATATCCAGTCTGTCAGATTTCCCTATAATCTTGAATTCATAATCGACAGG
Organism: Vulcanimicrobiota bacterium; assembly: GCA_040217665.1. GTDB lineage: Bacteria > Vulcanimicrobiota > SpSt-956 > SpSt-956 > JAKJGF01 > CALARM01. The sequence continues at coordinate 8,153 of JBEHWP010000010.1, read as the reverse complement.
AAATTTTACGAGATCTTTTAAATTGCTTTTTTCCATAATAATATAATCTTTATTAAAATGAATAATTTTGTTCGCGTCACGCATCACGCGTTACGCGTTACGACCTACTGTTCTCTCTGTTTCTTAAATTTCTCCAGATGGCGGGAGAATTTATACTGTGTCCAGCAACTGTTACAGAAAACATTGTCTTCGATCTGTTTGCCGATACATTTTTCACAGAGCCCTTTATCACAGCCCGTGCATGTGGCAACCATTTCAGTGTCTTTATGCCAGGCACAGTATTGTTTTGCTTCCTTTACCTCTATTTCTGTCTTTGTAGTAACATCCTTCATCCAGCTCTGTACCTTGCTCATATCAATACCTCTTTTGCCTTTTTTACGACCGAAGAGAGTTTCTGCCGGCTGGATTATTTCGTCCTGATAATTTGCATCTATTTCTTTAAATGCTGTCGACATTTCTTCCGGATTATTAAAAAGCATATATTTACTGGCATCTCTCATGTACCATTTATTACCATGTCTCCTGACAAGAATTTCCCCTTCCATTCTTACCTTGACAGTAGTTTTGAGATAGTTTATCATTTCATCAATATCTTCTACTTCAACCCATACTCTTTCATCATCTAAAATCCATTTACCGTCTCTTGCGCTGTATCCAAGTTTAATATCATATTGATAATCAGGCATTTTATGAACATCTCCTTAGAATAAACTTTCATTGAGAGATTATAATTATATTTTGTATCGTCTATAATGAGTTTTACAAAATTTATGATAATCTCAATTTTTTATAATATCATATTTTTTCATTTAAGTCATGGGGGAAAGGTATTTTTTATGAAGGATTTGCGTGCGTATTAAAGAATATATTATAGAAAAAATGATTGTTAGAAAGGATTTTTTATGATATCCGAAGAACTTCTAAAAATAATAGCCTGTCCTAAATGTAAAGGTGATCTAGAATATATAAGGGGTAAAGAGGAATTTTTTGACTGTCATGAGTGTAAGCTTCGATACCAGATAAAAGATGATATACCGGTTATGCTTATAGATCAGGCTATAAAGCTGGAAAATTAATATAATGATTCATATGAACATATAAAAGCCTGGGCCAGGATTGTTAATAGACGGTATTTATTCAAAGGTTTTGAATATTTTCCGAAATTTTTCTTGCAAATATGTTAGATTTTTTATATACTTCTTTATAATCTATTATCCGGGAAAGGAACATTATGTCTGTTAAATATACATTAAAAGAAGCAGCAGAAATAATAGAGCTCACAATAGAACAGCTGAAAACAGCCATAAAGGACAAAAAACTTAAAGCTGAGAAAGAAAAACTGTCAGGAAAACAGTTTAAATACATAATATTAAGAGAAGACCTGATAGATTACGGAAAGATAATCGGAATAAAATTGATTTTCCCGGTAGATCCTAAAAAAGAAGTCCACGAAGAGAAGAAGGATGATTCTGATATTAAATTAAATGAATCTCTGAAGAGAATAGAAGAGCTTGAGAAAGAACTGGAGAGTTATAAAGAACTGAAAAAATCGGAAGAATATTTGAAAAAAGAACTTGCAAAGGCAAACAATGATTTTAACGAACAGGCAAAAGAATATGACGATCTTTTAAAAGATTATGAAAAACTGGAACAGGATAAACATGAACAGGATAAACTTATAAGTGAAGCAGAACAGGCTTTACTTGATATGGTTGAACAGTACAAAGAACTGGCAGAAGATATTTATAAAAGAGATAAAAAAGTTACGGAACTGTTACAGGAAATGGATGAGATTAAAAAACATGGTTCTTACGGTGCCGGCGAAGAGATGAAAAAAGAACTGGAGAAGTATAAGAATCTGGAGGATAACTACACAGTAGTTCTTCTGGAAAACGGGAAACTTAAAAGGGAATTACAGGAAACACAGAAAAAGCTCACGTCTATGGAAGAAGGCTCAGGGGAACCTGATAGATATGAAGAAGCTATAAGAGAAAAAGAGAATCTTCAGAAAGAATTGAATGAACGATTACGCCAGATTGCTTCTATTACAACTGTTCATAATCAAAAATTAATGGAAGAAGCAACTAAATATGAAGAAATAAAGAAAAGTTATGATGAAATTGTAAAAGAAAGACAATCGCTCCAGAAAGATGTAGATGAAAAAACACGGCAAATCAGTGCTATTACAAATATTTATAAAGAGATTGAAAAACTTCAAAATGAATTAAAAACCTCAAAAGAACAGAGAGCAATTCTGGAAAAACAGCTGAAACAGTTGAAGAAGTAGTGACTATTGAATAATATCCCGATTACAGAATTGCTACCTGCTGTAACGGCATCCACATGTGAGACTTTCCCAGACAGTTACAGATTTAACTTTGAATGTTCTGTCTTTGAATTTATCGTCAAGGGACATAAAAAAGTATTTCGAGAGATTTTCTGCCGTAGGATTGATAAAAAGAATTTTGTTCAAAAATTCATGGTCAGGTAGAATGGATTTGATGATTTTTTTTACATCTCCGAAGTCTATAACCATCCCTGTTTTATCCAGATTTTCCCCCTCTATTTCTACATCTACATACCATGTATGGCCATGAATATTTGCACATTTACCTGTATAGTTTTCAAGAAAATGGGCTGCATCAAAATGTTCTTTTATAATAAGAGTGTACATATTTAAACTGGCCTTTCTTTAATAAACGTGATGCGTGATGTGTGATGCGTTATAATCGTGATGCGTGATGCGTCTTATCACCGGGTAATGGGCGAACACGGTTCGCCCCTACTCTTCACCCTTCACGACCCACCCTTTCTGCTCCTTATATAAACAGTAAGTATAGAAATATCCGACGGTGTTACACCTGCTATTCTTCCTGCCTGACCTATTGATACAGGACGAATTTTATCCAATTTTTCTATTCCTTCCCGTGATAAAGAAGGTATATTATGATAATTAATATTATCAGGTATAAGCATTTGCTCCAGTTTTTGAGATCTTTCTATCATCTGCAATTCTTTTTTTATATAGCCTTCATATGTAATTTCTATTTCTATCTGTTTTATAACACTGTTCGGAATGGCCGGTCTTTCTGTGTCAAGAGGTGCAAGGGATGAGTAGGTTATATCAGGTCTTCTGAGTAATTCTTTTAAGGAAATATTTTCATGAGGCTCATGGCCGGTAATTTCTATAAATTTTTCTCTTTGCCCCGGACCGAGACCTGTTTTAACCGATTCGAGTCTCCTCATTTCTGACTTTATCTGTTCCATTTTTTCACAGTATTTTTTATATCTCTCTTCCGATACAGGTCCTATCTTATAACCCTTCGGCGTAAGCCTCTGATCTGCATTATCCTGGCGTAGCATAAGTCGATGTTCGGCTCTGGAAGTAAACATTCTGTAAGGCTCTGATGTTCCTTTTGTTATTAAATCATCTATAAGTACACCTGTATAAGCTTCTGATCTGCTCAGAATAAAAGGTTCTTTCCCTTTCACTCTCAGGGAAGCATTGATACCTGCCATAATTCCCTGGGCTGCCGCTTCTTCATATCCTGATGTACCGTTTATCTGGCCGGCAAGATAGAGACCTTTTATTTTTTTTGTCTCTAAAGTGGGATTGAGCTGTGTGGGAAATACAAAATCATATTCAATACCATAGCCGGGACGCATTATTTCGGCTTCTTCAAGTCCCGGTATGGTTTTTAACATGGCAAGCTGAACATCTTCAGGCAGACTCGTAGCCATACCCTGTACATATATTTCATTTGTATCCAGCCCTTCAGGCTCAAGAAAGACCTGATGGGATATTCTGTCCGGGAATTTAAAGATTTTATCTTCTATGGAAGGACAGTATCTGGGGCCTATACCGACAATTTTTCCGCTGTAAAGGGGAGATCTGTCAAGATTTTTTAATATTATTTCCTTCGTTTTTTCATTTGTATAGGTAAGATAACAGCAGAGCTGTTTTTCCGGAAGCACTTCAGGAGACATAAAGGAAAAAACAAGTGGTTCATACGAAGGTTCCTGGGGAATTGTTTTGGAAAAATCTATAGTATTTTTATTTACTCTCGGTGTTGTACCTGTTTTAAGCCTGCCGAGTTCAAGACCTGCTTTTTTAAGGGATAGAGATAATTGATTGGATGGGAATTCGCCCGCTCTCCCGGCAGAGAAATTTGTGAGACCTATGTGTACTGTACCTCTGAGAAAGGTGCCTGTTGTAATTATCACAGTTTTCCCTTCGTAGAAATTACCTGTCTGAGTGAGGATACCGGTTACATGGCCGTCAGAAATCATAATTTCTTCAGCCATGGCCTGTTTGATGTCGAGATTTTCCTGGTTTTCCAGAACTCTTTTCATTCTGTTTTTATATTTAACCCTGTCTGACTGGGCACGAAGAGCGTGAACAGCAGGACCTTTACTGGTATTTAACATTCTTATATGTATATGAGTTTCATCTGTATTAACTGCCATTTCACCTCCAAGAGCGTCTACTTCTCTTGCAAGGTTTGCTTTTGCAGGTCCTCCTATACTTGGATTACAGGGCATAATTGCCAGCGTATCAAGGTTTATTGTAAGTAAAAGAGTCTGGCAGCCTGTTCTGGCGGAAGCAAGGGCTGCTTCACATCCTGCATGGCCTCCTCCTATAACTATGACATCATATTTTCGAGAATATGGAATCATATGAATTTACCTCTTTAACAAGTGAACAGCAGGTGGTTATACGGCACTGAATGCCGGTTATATGTAACGCGTAAAGCGTCACAATTAAAGTCCGGCAGAAACTTGAAAAATGTGTTTCTTAAATAACCGGGAGTTAACTAATGAACCTTAAATTTACTTGCTATTTCTTTGACAAAACCGCTTTCTACAAATTTTACAGCCATTTTTATGGCATTTTTAATTGCTTTTGCCCTGGCCCGCCCATGAGTGATTATACATACGCCATTGATACCAATCAGAGGAGCACCGCCATGTTCTGAAAAATCGAGTATTTTCTTCGCATTACTCATTATTGTCTTAAATTCATCTGAAAAATTACCATCTGGCCATATTTTTATGGCCTCCTTTTTTATGAGAGCTACGATAAAATTGGCTGCCCCTTCACCTGTTTTAAGCACCATATTACCGGTGAAACCATCGCATACGACAACATTGGCTTTGTTAAATAAAAGTTCTGTTCCTTCGACATTTCCTATAAAATTAAGCTCTGAGTTCGAAAGTAATTTGTATGTTTCAAGGGTAAGTTCATTGCCTTTAGTGGATTCTTCTCCAATATTAAGAAGCCCTATCTTCGGGTTTTCTATTTTATAAACAGATCTGGCAAGTGCGTCTCCCATAAGAGCAAATTCAACTAAAAAACCGGGTTTGCAATCTTTATTTGCTCCTGCATCGAGCATAATAACTGTGCCGTAAATTCCCGGCCAGAGTGTAGCAATAGCCGGCCTTTCCACACCGGGGATACGGCCTGTTTTGAAGAGACATGCTGCCATGGCAGCTCCAGTATTTCCTGCCGCCACTACACCATCTGCCTCTCCTTCACCTACTAACTGTGCAGCTATTACTATAGATGCATCTTTTTTCTTCCTTATACTTTTAGACGGAGACTCATCCATTCCTATTACTTCAGAGGCATGGCGAATATGGATAAGTGGACTGGCAGGAGTTCTTTCCATACATTTCTTTATTTCCGTTTCGTCTCCCACTAAAATTACCTCTACTCCATATTCAATAGCAGCTTCTATACCGCCGAGAACTATTTCCTCTGGAGCAAAATCTCCTCCCATTGCATCAATGGCTATTCTCATGCTTAAATCACCTTTTTATAAAATGTCGTGACGTGTCACGCGGAGATTACCTGTGAAAACAATCTGCTGCAATTACTGCAGAATTAATATTCTCTATATATACATATTTGATGAAAATTCCTGAAATTTTAAATTAATTTTTTAATGTAATTTTTCTAATTCTCCATTTATCAATTTGAATCCTTCATAGAGGATAAATATCTTTTAGCTGTGACCGGTGAGCAGTTAGCAGTGACCAGTTATTAGTAACCGGTTACCAGAAACATTCTTCACCCCTTCACGGCTCATTACTCACGATACTCATGACTCACTTTCCTGAGCTGAATCTTTAAATCAACAAGTCTGGTCTGACAGTCCTCTATCATTTTATAATTATCATCTATGTTTTTCTTGAAATCAATATACATATTTTCAGATATAAGCCCTCTTGTTCGACTTATATAGATATCAAGTATCTTCCCGAGCTCTGTATGTATTGCATTATATTCCATCGGTGGTTTTAGAGAATTCAGAGAATTCCTTAAATTTCGGAATTTTGCTTCTACACTGCCTGATTTAACATTAATCTGGGAAATCTTTGTCTGTTCAAGATTGGATTTCTCCAGTTCCTGATTGAGTGAAAAGAGTTCTTTCCCTGTAAACTCACAGTTTGTAATAATATTTTCAACACCTGCTTTATAGTTTTTCTCAGGATTTGCCGATTTATAAATAAAAAAACCTGCCGTACATATGAGCAGAATAAAGATTACAGGTAGAATGAAAGCCGGTCTTTTTACAGGTTTAAGTTTTACCTCTGCCACCCTGTCTCCGTCCCATTTTATCTCATAGCCGAGCCTCTGAAGTCCTTCCAGCGCAGCTCTTTCCACTCTCGGATCCTGGCCTGTAAGCATGCGGGCCATAGCATTTATACAGTCTTTTGTTCCCAGTTCTTCCAGGGCTTTTAATGCCTTTATTTTTACTTCAGGTACATTATCGTCAAGGGTTTTTATAAGTGCTTCCTGTGCTTTATGTCCTTTCAGTCTTCCTATTGTTTCCGCTGCTGCCCCTCTTATTTCAGGTGATTTATCTTTAAGCAGGGAACCCATCAGGGCATCTACGACATCCCTGTCCTGAAGCTCTGCAAGAGCTTCTATCGCCTCAAGGCGACAGTCCAGATCTTCATCTTTCATGGCAATTTCCAGTATGGGAACAACTACTCTTAAATCCTTTGTAGTTCCCAGGGTTTTTATGACACCTTTTTTATTCTTCCCCTTTTTATTCAGTTCTTTAATCATTTCCTGTATCTGATCCTTCATAGGTGCACCGCAGTTAGAACATGTTTCCCTGCTTATAGAGTCTTTATCACACTTCAGACATTTCATAAATAACCCTCCTCTAACTCATATAAAATAACAGCAAGAGCTACAGAACCTGCTGTCTCTGTTCTCAATATTCTTTTCCCCAGTGATACGGGCTGAAGGTTGCGGGAGATTGCAAGAGAAATTTCTTCTTCTGTAAAATCACCTTCAGGGCCTATAAATATAAAAATTTTTTCACTTTTTTTGCCTTTTTCTCTTAACAACTTTTTCAGAGATCCGGAACTGCGACAGAATAAAAGCCCGAGCTCTCCGGGTTTTATAAGATACAGAGAGTTTTTAAAAGTGACAGGTTCTTTTATCTCTGTCATTTTCACTCTTCCTGACTGCTGAGTGGCAGATTTTGCAATTTTTCTCCATCTTTCAAGCTTTTGAGGACTTATCGAGGTAATACTTCTGGAAGTTATAAGAGGCTGTATCTCTTTTACTCCTATTTCGACAGCTTTTTCCACTATAAAATCCATCTTCTGTCCCTTCGGGATAGACTGACAGAGTATTAAAGGTAAAGAAGGTTCTGTGTCAATACAATCTGTTCTGATTACCCTGGCAGTCAGTCTGTTTAGTTTTATTTCATCTGCTTCTACGGTATATTCCGTGCCTGAACCGTCAAAAACTTTGAAATTATCTCCTTTTCTGCAGCGAAGGACACTTACGAGATGCTTTAAATCAGAGCCTTCAATTGTAACATATCCGTCTTTTATATATTCTTCTGTTATGTAAAATCTCGGTACGCTCATAGGTAAAATATAACATATAGATTATATCTTTTCAATTGGTCGGCAGTGAATGGTTACGGAAAATAGTTAATATGAGAAACGTAGCGCGTCACGAGAGCATGTCTGTATTATTTATGCGGTAAAGACGGAAATAATGTAAAATTTGATAAATTCCTTAAAGGTGCCGCAGCAGGAGCAGCAGGTGGACTCGGTTTCGCCATAGCAGATATTACCTGGTTGCCGGGGAAATAAGACGTGAGACGGGTTCCGTCCACGTCTTA
>JBEHWP010000009.1:0-26492 GCA_040217665.1 Vulcanimicrobiota bacterium | reverse complement strand
TAATGCTTCGACTAACAGTGTGTCAGAAATAAAACGGGGTAAAAGAAATTATCCGGATATTCCCTCATATCGTGACGGGTAACGCGTAACGCGTCACGAGAAATTCACAGAAACACTTCAATGTTTGATTTACAAAATATTTTAAGGAGGAATTTAACATGTTTAAACACAGTTTAATATTATGGACACTTATAATGACATTTATCTCTATACTTGTATTTCAGGTTTACAACAATAAAATATCTATGGCATCAAATTCCCAGGTAACACCTGTAGTAGCAACACCTGTTCTCGATATATTTGAACCTACTCAGGTACCAGAGAGACCGGTTCCGACTTTATCACCGGAAGAACTGAAAAAATATGAAGCCTATCGCCAGGTAATAAATAATACTTCAGCAATGGTACATAATGGTCATGCCAGACAGCTTGTTCATAAATACGGACTGAATATTCAGAATGTTACATGGGAAGATACGGGACGTTTCAAGGGATCATCTGTGGGACCCAATATAAGTGATATGACCATACAGGTCCAGCAGATGTACCCCGGAAGTCAAAACTATAGTTCTACATATATGCCTGTTATAAGATATGATAATTTTTCGGATAAAACTGCAGATATTTCGCCTGATCAATTTTATCTTCTTGCAGGCAACGAGAAAGGTAAGGCTCTGGAGCCTGTTACACTGAAAGAATTCCTTGAAGATATAACTAAATATCTCCACAATCCGGAAGGATGGAAAAATCAGAATACTTCACTCCTTGCAAAGAGAGACAGCCATGTTCTCGTAAGTGCCCAGGCATGTTTTCTCCCTGTGCCGAAAGACGGAAAAGCAAAATTTAATCCCTTCCTTTTCAACTATCAGTCCTACGGAAATAACCCGGCTGTTCTTACCATACTTGCCACAAGAGAAGGCACAAGCGTGTCAACAGGAGGACGGTGCATATTCTTCAATCAGAACGGACAGAGAGCAGCTTTCACAGGTCAGAGAATCAGTGATTTCCAGGAAGAAGTAAAAGAAGGACAGAGTGACGGAAACAGCGCTGTTCAGGCAAACGGTGAGAGCGGACTGAATGTAGTTCTCCTCATACAGGTGCCTCTTAAACAGAAGCATGTTCAGAGATATAATACAGGTTTTAGCTCTAATGAATCTGCCCAGTGCTGTGACAGTGTATGTAAATCGTCAGTAAGTGATGTGGAAGAAGCAGTCATAGGTCACGGCGAACTGGAAGGACCCTATGCCGAAATTGCAAATCTTGATATAGAAAGAGATGAAAGATTTCCCATACGTGTGACAGTTCAGTATTATAAAGCAACCAGTAACGGAGTTTTATCGGAAGAAGATATAAAAGACATAAGGACACAGATCGATAAAACCTATTCACAGGCAGATTATGTGGGAAGCCTTGTTACAGAAGGTTATACAGGAAGACCGACAGAATATACGGGATCAAAAGAAAAACCTTACAGGTATTGGCATTATTATAACAGAAAAAATAAATAGTAAGTGGTTAGTAGTGAGCGAGAAAAAATCGCTCACTACTCATTTTTATCAGTTCATAACACTATTCTGAAAATTCCATATTACCGGTTTGTTTATCTATTGTAAGTTTTTTATGTTGACCTCCAGCACTCATTGGTTCACCTGAGTTCGGATCATTCCAGCTACATTTTTCACTCATTTCGTAAACCTGATGGTTACCCTCCTGGCTATAATTATAAGTTGTCTCTATACTGGTGGTATTTTTCGATCTGGATGTGTGAATAAAACCCTGAGACTTAAGTTCTCCTTGAAGTAATTGATGATCTTCCGGCTCATAAATTATTCTTCCGCTGAATTTTTTGCTGGATTCTTTTTGTAATAACTGGTTTTCGATTAAAACATCACCTGTGACATTACTGTTGAAATCTATAGTCACTTTATCATCGAATTTAATAGCTGTCTGTGCTATATCTTCCATATCTTTCTTAAAATTCATGGCTCTCTGATACGTTTTAGATTCTTCGACGGAAGAAAATGGCACATGGTCATTTTTTCTTATATTCATTTCGTATAAACCTTCCTTCTTTATTTTTTCTAAAATAATAATACCATACTACAGATATTTTTGTTGTTACAATTTTGTTAACTTTTTGATGGAAAAATTACATTATTTGTTATAATATTATTTTCCTGAATTTGTAATGATCCAGAAAAAATAAAGCAATCAGTGATACAATTACAGAAGAACTATATTATTCTCAGAACATGTCTTTATCATATCATCAGACCAGAGACTGCTCTGTATTTCTCCCACATGGGCTTTCCTCAGGAAAAACATACAGAGTCTGGACTGTCCTATGCCTCCGCCTATGGACAATGGCAGTTCGCCTTTGAGTAATCTGCTGTGGAATAAAAGATTCTTCCTGTCTGTGCATCCTTTAAGTTCAAGCTGTTTTAAGAGACTTTCCCTGTCAACCCTTATGCCCATTGAAGAAATCTCGAAAGCGCCGCCAAGGAGGGGATACCAGAGAAGGATGTCTCCGTTCATTCCTCTGCAACCGTTCTTTGTGGAACTGATCCAGTCATCATAATCGGGAGCCCTTCCGTCATGAGGTTTTCCGTCTTTTAAGTCTGCGCCTATACCTGTTACAAATACTGCGCCATGAGTTTTACATATTTCATCTTCTCTTTCTCTCGGAGTGAGTCCGGGGTATCTTTCTTCCAGTTCTTCACTGTGTATAAAGGTAATATCTTCAGGGAGAAGAGGTTTTACGGACGGAAATTCTTTGCATACATATTCTTCAGTGCTTTTTACCGCATTATAAATCTTTTTTACGATGAATTTCAAGAAATCCACGTTTCTTTCTTCTTTCGATATAACCCTTTCCCAGTCCCACTGGTCGACATAAATGGAATGCATATTGTCAAGCATTTCATCGGGTCTTATGGCATTCATGTCTGTATAAATACCTTCTCCTATATTAAAATTATAATCGGCAAGAACCATTCTCTTCCATTTTGCAAGTGATTGAACTATTTCTACATTCAGATTGTCCATGTATTTAATATTAAAAGAAACAGGTTTTTCTATGCCGTTAAGGTCATCATTTATACCTGTTCCTGCTTTTACAAACAGAGGAGCAGTTACCCTGTGAAGGTTAAGTTTGGCAGAAAGATTTATCTGAAAGAATTCTTTTATCAATCTGATTGCTCTTTCTGTTTCTTTTAACGTAAGCAGAGATTTGTAATTATCCGGGATTATTAAACCGTTTTTCATGTTTTCTCTCCAATCTATTTTAGTGAGCAGTGAATTGACTGTATTATTTCCACTTACTATTCACTGTTATAATCGTTATATTTTATCATAAAACAGATAATTGATAAAGTTTTATGTTATCCCGTGAGATATAGCTGCTATAACATACGGAATTGACAAAACTCTTTAGAAATGTTACAAATTAATATAGAAGGAAGGTGATTTTATGGATCTTCTTATAAAAAAAATAAAAGAAACAATAGAAATAGATAGTAACAAAATAGATCCGGAAGCTGATTGGGAACAATGGGATAAACAGATTGAAGAAGATTCTAAATCGGGTAAGTTAGATTTTCTTATTGAACAGGCAAGAGCAGCAAGAGAAGAGGGATTTTCTAAGACTATTTAAATGCCACATCAAACAAGTAGAGATTTTTGGAAAATGTTTAATGACCTTCCTGAATCCATTCAAAACATTGCCAGAAAAAAATTTGAACTTCTACAAATTGATCCCAAATATCCCTCACTCCATTTTAAAAAAATCGGTCAATTCTGGTCTGTTAGAGTCAGCATAAATTACAGAGCTATAGCATTTGAAGAAGGAAATGATTTTAGATGGGTATGGATAGGAACCCATAAAGAATATGAAGAGATAATAAAATAAACTATTTAATTTTACCCGACTTCCCACGCTTTGAACTTTGAACAGGAGTCACGCATTTTGTCATTTAAAGGTTAACACTGTGACATATTCAGGTTTGTGTTTCAGAACTTCATTATAACAGCCGCAGGCTTTCTCATAATTACCCGGTTTAAAATAAGCATTCCCTTTATTTATCCATATCTGATATGAATCAGGATCTCTCACCAGTGCTCTGTCATAACAATAAATAGCTTCTTCGTATTTTCCTTCATTAAAGAGTTTTACTCCATGCCTGTTCCAGTCTTCTGCCGTATTTTCCTGAGCTGATGCATATGTGATTATAAATACTGTAAAAAGACATAATATTGTAAGAAATACTAAATGTTTCATCTCAAATACCTCCTTTAAGATATTAAAACATTCTATTATATAGTTTCATTTTTCCTTGCTTTTATGATATAAAACTATAGTTGACATAATAAAGGATTTATAAAAGAATAAATAGAATTAAGAAAAATTAAGAGATTATTCCATAAAGAGAATAAACGGAGGTATTAAATTATGCTTACAGACGACATATTCTTCATGGGAAGAAAAATTACCGAAGGCACAGTTATACCGGCAGGCATTGCAAATATCACTCTCCCCCTTAAATATACGGAAGTAAGAGCAAACATCATAGGGCTCCTGGCAGATGTAAAGGTCATACAGAAATTCCAGAATACAATGGATAAAAATATAGAAGCAATCTATGTTTTCCCTTTACCACATGAAAGTGCTGTAAATGACCTTGAAATAAAAATAGATAAAAGAATAATAAAAGCAGAGGTAAAAGAGAGGGAAGAAGCAAGAAAAACCTATGAAGAAGCACGGAATGAAGGGAAAAAAGCAGGACTTCTGGAACAGGAAAGACCCAATATTTTTACTATGAGTGTTGCAAATATCGAGGCGGGACAGGAAATATATGTAACGCTTACCTATCATGAAACACTTAAATATGAAGACGGAGAATATGAGTTTGTATTTCCCATGACAATAACTCCCAGGTATACGGGAGACAGTGAAATTTCGACTGTATCAGATGCAGATAAAATTTCTCCTCCTGTATCCGAAACATCTCAGAGAGAAGTGAATATATTCGTAAATCTGAATACAGGTTTTCCCATAGGAGAAGTAAAATCTCCGAGTCATTTACTTTATATGGAAGAAAAAGGCGAACATATCCGAAATATCCAACTTGCAAAAGAAGGAGAATTACCCAATAAAGATTTTATATTAACGTACAGTTCAAAAGGAGAACATTTAGAAAATTCACTCTCTTTTTACAGAAAAGAAGGAAAACCCGGCACATTTATGCTCCATATGACTCCGAAAATCGATTACGGCCCCGAAGAAATGTTAAAAAGGGAAATGATTTTTGTTCTTGACAGATCAGGGTCTATGGGTTACGGTTCAGGTTTTGTCGGACCTATGGAACAGGCAAAGGCGGCTCTGAAATCTTGCCTTCGCACCCTCAGGACAGGTGATGCTTTTAATATTATTACCTTTGATACGTTTATAGAAAATCTCTCTGATGCTTCCATGGAATTTAACGATGAAAATCTCAAAAAAGCCGAAGCCTTTATTGACGCCACAACTGCAAGGGGCGGTACTGATATATACAGAGCAATGGAATGTGCATTGAAAATGCCTGTAAATAAAATTTATCTCAGACAGATAGTATTCCTTACAGACGGAGCGGTAGGAAATGAAGAAGAAATTTTAAAGGAACTGCAGAAAATACTCGGTAAATCAAGGATTTTTACCTTCGGTATAGGCCCTTCGGTAAACAGGTATTTACTGGATAAAATGGCTCAGATGGGAAAAGGGACAGCCCATTATCTTATGCTTGATGAAGATATAGAAGAAGCCATTCAAAAATTTTCAAATCAGGCAGCTTTCCCCATACTCTGCGATATAAATCTGGAGTGGAAAGGCGGAAAAGTGGCAGATGTCTATCCTTCCATTATACCTGATTTATATTTCGGACAGGTTCTTTATATAGCGGGCCGTTTTTATTCAGATGGAAATGTTACGGCAATATTAAAAAGCAGAACTGGAGAAGGAGATTTTATTCAGGAGTTTCCTGTGGAACTGCCCGAAAAAGACGAAGAATATCCTGTAATAGAAACAATATGGGCAAGAAAAAGAATAGATTCTTTACTGGACAGGCAGAGAGAATATCCTCAGGAGAAAGCTTCTATAAGGGATGAAATCATAGGAATTGCAATGAAATACAATCTTATGAGCCCCTTTACATCACTTGTGGCAGTTGAGAAAACTGAAGGAGAAGAGGGCGAGAAAGAAAAGAAAGAACTGATTACCATTAACGTGCCTTCCATATTGCCTGAAGGGCTTAATCATGATGTGTTTTCTTCCCCTCCCGTAGGAGGCGGCACGATGGCAGGAAGTGGTTTTTCAGGAGGACGCCTGCTCTGTTCTATGGCACCGTCACCGGCTCCTCAGAATGCAGGTCATGATACACGTTCTACAGGAAGTCTTTCTCCATCACCTTCTTTAATGGCAAAATCTGCTCCCGGTATGGGCGGAGGGTTTATAAATGTGAATTTACTGCCGACTGAAAGAAAAAGCTTTTCTCTTTTAAGCGGGGTTACCAATTTTGTAGGAGATGTTATAGACGGTGTAAAAGCAATGGTGTCACCTGAAAAACAGGAACTTTCAGAACAGTTAAAAATGGATTCAACACTTGAAGTTTTAAGAGAAGAAGCTGTAGAAAGAATACCCCGTCCTTTATCAAAGTCCGTCGATGATGTCAATGGAATAGAAAAGCCAGAGGATAAAAAGGGTAAAATCAGTCCACAGTTACTATCTACACCTCAGTTATTGAAAGAGCGTGACTCTGGATTTAAGGGTAAAGTCAGTCCACAGTTATTATGTACACCTGAAGAGACTGAAGCCATTTTTAAATGGCTCATAAGAAATCAGACTGCCGACGGTTATTTCAGCAACCACGATGAAAAAGAGAAGAAAATTATAGCTACATCTCTTGCAGTTCTTGCTTTTATCGGACAGGGGCATACTGACAGGACAGGAAAATATAAGCCGCAACTGGGAAAAGCTATCACAAATATAGTCAATAACCTGGATAAATTTTCATCTGTTCCGTTTTCTCTGTCTGCATGGGTCATATTTGAATTATATAATCTCTCACAGAAAAAGAAAGAAAAAGATTCTGCAGACAGGGCGATTCAAAAGATTAAAGACTCATGGGACAATTTTACAGATACGTCTGAGAAATTCTTTTCTACCATAGCAGCAAGAACTGCCATGAGAGCAGGACTGATTAAAGAAGGAGAACTTCCTGAAATCAACGAAAGAATCTCTTCCGCATTCTCAGGAGCAAAAGAAATTTCTTCTATAATGACACTGGATGAATTTTTAACATCTGTTATAAGTTTAATGTCGGGAAAAGAAGAAATTTATAAATCATTCCTGGATTTCCTCGGACGATGTTATAGAGATACAGGGCCGGAAAAAGGCAGCTTTCATACTTCCTGGGAACACCTTCTCGGAAGTACGGGAACTGCGATTTTTGTAATATCCTGGAAGGACAGTAAATTGATCGGGAAGTGAGATTCGTGAGTTGTAGGGGCGGCCCCCCCTGTGGTCGCCCTGTTTCGGTGAAAACATGGGGCATGCATCACGCATTACGCGTCACGCATTACGCATCACGCATCACGCATCACGCATCACGCGTCACGCATCACGCATCACGCATCACGCGTCACGCGTCACGCATTACGCGTCACGCATTACGCATTTATACAGAAAGGCAGGCAAACATATGAGAATGATATATACAGGTCAGGATGTCGATATGAGTTTTTATAAAAGAAAATACACTGAAGGTACAATGATAACCCCGGAAGGAACTGCATTACCTCTGAAATATACAGAAGTAAGGGCAGATATTACGGGACTCCTTGCCGATGTAAAAGTAATACAGAAATTTGAAAATAATTTGAATAAAAATATTGAAGCAGTCTATGTGTTTCCTCTCCCTCATGACAGTGCCGTAAATGCACTGGAAATAAAAATCGGAGAAAGAATAATAAAAGGTGTCATAAAAGAAAGGGAAGAAGCAAGAAGAACCTATGAAGAGGCGAGAGATGAAGGAAAGAAAGCTGGACTTCTGGAACAGGAAAGAGCCAATATTTTCACCATGAGTGTCGCCAACATAGAACCGGGACAGGAAATACTGGTTACCATCACCTATTATGAAACGGTAAAATATGAAGACGGTGAATATGAATTTGTTTTTCCAATGACAATAACGCCGAGATATGCCGATAAATCTCAGGATTCTGATAAAATTTCTCCGCCTGTGGAAACAAGAAAGGCGGGGAGGGAAATAAATCTCTTTATAAACCTGGATACAGGTTTTACGCCGGGAGAAATTAAATCGCCGTCTCATTTACTGTTTATTCAGGAAAAAGGAGAGACAAAAAGAGAAATTCAACTGGCAAAAGAAGGAGAACTCCCCAATAAGGATTTCATATTGAAATATTCTTCATCAGGTGAGCAATTAGAAACTGCTATTTCCTTTTACAGAAAGGAATTCAAACCGGGCACATTTATGCTCCATATAACTCCAAAGATGGACTATGGCCCTGATGAAATGGTAAAAAGAGACGTTGTTTTTGTTCTTGACCGTTCCGGTTCCATGAGCGGCCATCCCATAGAACAGGCAAGAAAAGCCCTGAAGGCATGTCTCCGCACTCTCAGGTCAGGAGATACCTTCTCTGTTATAGTTTTTGACGACAGAATAGAATATCTGGACAGCCGTTCTATTGAATTCAATGACGCAAATCTCCTTAAGGCCGATTCCTATATTGACAGTATCGGGCCAAGAGGCGGAACGGATATACTTGCTGCTATGGATGCAGCACTTAAACTTCCTGCAAATAAACTTTATGTAAGACAGATTGTATTTCTTACAGACGGAGCAGTGGGAAATGAAGAGTTTGTTCTTCAGGAGATAAAAAAATCCCTGGGTAAATCAAGGGTTTTTACTTTCGGAATAGGCCCTGCCGTAAACAGACTGCTTCTGGACGGCATGGCAGAGATGGGGCGAGGAACATCCCGGTATATTACCTTTGAAGAGAATATTGAAGATGCAATACAGAAATTTTCCAATCAGACATCTTTTCCGGTGCTTACAGATATATCGCTTGAATGGAAAAATGCATCTGTGGCAGATATGTATCCCGTAAAAATCCCTGATCTTTATGCCGGTCAGGTTCTTTATACAGTTGGCCGTTTCCACTCGTCAGGGAAAGCTACTGCCATATTAAAAGCAATGACGGGAGGAGGAGAATTTCGGCAGGAAATAGAGCTGGACCTTCCCGATGAAGCTACGGAACATCCTGTTGTCGAAACAATATGGGCAGGAAAGAGAATTGATGCTCTCTTGAAGAAAATGGCTGAAAAACCGAAAGAAAAACATGAAATAAGGGATGAAATTATTGGAATAGCCCTGAGATACAGTCTTATGAGTCCCTTTACGTCCCTTGTGGCGGTGGAACAGGGAGAAGATGATGAAGAATCGAAAGAGAAAAAAGAAATAATGAGAGTAGATGTGCCTTCTATGGTGCCTGAAGGGGTGGATAGAGATGCCTTTGCAGGAACTGTCAGACAGAGAATGACCGGTTCTGCAATGAGACTGTCACACGGCCCTGTCAGACCTGCACCAAGGCCTATGTCAGGTATTATGATGAATATGAAAAGAGATGCTTCGTCTACCCCTGTTTTAATGAGAAGAGTATCCCTGCCAGATAGAAGTGCTTCTCCCGGCCCTCCAGCTTTTCAGAAACCTGCATCACCGGCAGGCCATACACCTTTAACATGTAAAGAGGTTTTATCTGAAGGGACCGTTTACTCCAGAGAGCCTGCGCCTTTCAGAGAACCGGCTTTTTCCGCTTTACCTCCTGTTGATAAAATGGACGACGCTGAAAATGAAAAAGGAATTGCATGGGAAGCCTCTGCTCCCCTTTGTTTTGAATGTGAAGAAGATTTTGATGATACTCCGGTGAGTCCTGAGCCACAGGCCTGTGAAATGAAGAGTGATAAAAAAATAACATCTGAAATGATTGATTTAACTTTTAAATATCTTGCAAGAAAGCAGAATGCAGACGGATCATGGAGTAAAGAAATTCTTGAAGAGAAAAAAGTAATATCTACATCTTTCGCTGTTCTTGCATTTATAAAAGAAGGACATACGAATAAGACTGGAAAATATGTTCCTCAGGTAAGCAGGGCTGTTTATTTTATCCAGAACAATATGGATAATCTTTCAGGTTTTTCACTGGCACTTTCCGCAATGGTCTTTATAGAACTCTTCAAACTTTCTGATAAAAAGAAAGAAAGAAAGGATGCAGAAAAAGCCATTGTCATACTGAAAGATAAGTGGTATAAATTTAAAAATCTCCATGAAAAAACCTTTGCATCTCTATCGGTAAAATCTGCTGTGGAAGCAGGACTTATGTCAGAAGGAGAATTGGCTGATACAGATAAATGGCTATCAGATGGGAAAGACAGTGCAAAAATAATTTCCGCTATAGCAAAAATGGATGATATAATTTCTCTATTCCTCTGTTTAATATCAGGAGATGAAGGATTAATAAATTCTTCTGTTAATCTTTTAATGAACCATTATGTAAGAGGCGGGCCGGAAGAGGGGAGTATAAATATTTTTGAGTTAGATCGTGTTGACACTACTGCACGGGGGATTTTTGTGCTCTGTCAGACCGGGAATTAAGAGATATAATATACAGGGAGGTGCCTTATGTCAGATAAAAATATGGATGATAAAATAAGAGAATATGAAAGTTTGCTTAAATCCCGGCCGGGAGATATTGATGTCTACTATGAACTGCTTGATCTCTATTTAAAAAGAGGACTTCTGGCGAACTTTACAGAAAAAAGTCTGAACCTGGCAGATATATATATAAGTAATAATTCTTTAGAACAGGCGGAAATAGTCTGTAACAGAATTATAAAACTTGAACCTGAAAATATAAAGGCAAGAGAAAAACTTATTGAAATTTATATCTCTATGGGAAATATTGATGAAGCAAGAGACACATGTTTTTTTCTCTCCAGAATATGCTTGATGATAAATGAGCCGGAAAAATTTTTTGAATTCATAAAGAAGGGTATAGAGTTAGACCCTGATAATCTGGATGCAAGGCTTGAAATGGCCATTATGAACGTGAAACAGGGACGTATAAAAGAAGGTATAGACCAGTATAAAGAACTGGGAAAGGCATACTGGGAAAAAGGGGAACTTATAAAAGCGTCAGAAACTTATAAAAGAGTGACAGTTCTTCATCCAGATGATACGGAAACCCATCTTAATCTAGGCAGTATTTACAGAGAACTGGGTCAACTGGAAGATGCAAAAAATGCCTTCCGGTTTATACTCAAATATGATCTTACCAATATAAAAGTCCTTACGGAACTGGGGCTTGTCTGTCAGGAGAAAGGTGAGATAGACAGCGCAATCCTGGCTTTCAGAAAAGTACTGGATATAAATCCTGTAAATGCAGAAGCTGCCGGGAAACTCGGAGAACTTTATCTTATCAGAGGCCAGCCTGAAGAAGCAGTAAAAGCATATTATAATGGTGCAGAACTTTATCTGAAACAGGATCTTAAAGATAATGCCATACATATGTGTGAGCTTATTTTAGATATTGACTGTAAATTCTCTAAAGCACTCAGAATGATAAAAGACCTTGGTTACAAACTTGGTTACAGTTCCCCTCCTCCGCCGCCGGAACCTGTTTATAACTATAATGACTGTATTGAATGTCCATCGTGTGGAGAGAAAAATCGTTCCAGCGCTCTTATGTGCTTTTTCTGTGGCTTACAATTTGAAAATGCTGAACAGGCTTCAATATACTGCCTTCACTGTGGAGCAAAGAGTAAATTCTCTGATTTTCACTGTCACGTCTGCGGTAAAGAACAGGAGCAGATTGCTCCAGGCACTCACGATGTAGATATGAGCTTCTATAAAATCACCTCCGGTACAATGTTTGCGACAGGTATAAAAGATCCTCTTATTCTGAAATATACAGAAATAAGATCACATATTAAAGGTATGGTTGCAGATATAAAAGTCATACAGAAATTTCAGAATAATCTGGATAAAAATATTGAAGCTTTCTATTTATTTCCCCTTCCTGGAGACGGAGCCGTTTATGACCTGGAAATCAAAGCAGGGGAAAGAACGATTAAAGGTAAGATAAAAGAAAAAGAAGAAGCAAAAAGAACATATGAGGATGCGATGAATGACGGAAGAAAAGCATCACTCCTGGAAGATCAGAAAGAGAATATCTTTAATATTTCTGTGGCAAACATAAAACCGGGGGAAGAAATACTTGTTACACTGAAATACTATCAGACAGTAAAATATGATGATGGTGAATATGAGTTCGTAATTCCTCTGGTTATATCACATAAAAGCGGAGAAATGCCGGGAGAGGCCACTTACGGTAAAAGAGGGGAAATAAATATCTTTATAAATCTGGATGCAGGTTTCCCTGTAGGAGAAGTAAAATCACCGACTCATCTCCTTTATATAGAAGAAAAAAGCGAACATATAAGAAATATTCAACTGGCAAAAGAGGGAGAAATTCCGAATAAAGATTTTATATTAAAATATTCCTCTACAGGAGAAAGACTGGAAACTTCTCTTTCTTTTTATAAAAAAGAAGGAAAACCGGGAGCATTTATGCTCCATGTAACGCCGAAAATGGACTATGGCCCTGAAGAAATGGTAAAAAGGGAGATGATCTTTATCCTTGACAGGTCAGGTTCTATGAGCTGGGGAAAAAGAAATTTCACTCCCATAGATCAGGCAAGAAAAGCTCTTAAAGCATGTTTGAGGACACTGAGAAGTGGGGATATGTTTAATATAATAACCTTCAGCACCTATACAAACAATATTCATTACAAATCTCTGGCATTCAATGATGTAAATCTTAAAAATGCAGATGACTTTATAGATTCCATTCATGCCACAGGAGGCACAAATATACTTATGGCAATTAAGCAGGCACTCAGGCATCCTGTAGAAGCAAACTATTTAAGACAGATAATCTTCCTTACAGACGGAGAGGTGAAAAATGTAGATGAAATTTTAAGTGCAATTCACTGTACTCTCGGTAAATCAAGAATATTTACTTTCGGTATAGGAACTACTGTAAACAGAAATCTCCTGGACGGCATGGCAGAAATGGGAAAAGGTACCGTTCAATATCTCACTCTCGAACAGGATATAGAAGAGGCAATACAGAAATTTTCCAATCAGACAGCTTTCCCCATACTTACAGATATATCTCTTGAATGGGAAAATGCCTCTGTATCGGATATATATCCCATGTCCATTTCTGATCTCTACTTCGGACAGGTTCTTTATCTTCTGGGAAGGTTTCATTCTGCAGGAAAAAGTAAGGCCATTCTGAAGGGTATGACAGTATCAGGAAATTTTACACAGGAAATAGATGTAGAACTCCCTGCAGCAGCAGAAGAATATCCTGTTGTAGAAATTATGTGGGCAAAAAAGAGGATTGACTATTTGCTGAAAAAAGAGAAAGAAAATCCGAAAGAGAAACATTCCATAAGGGAAGAAATAATAGGTATCTCCATGAGATATAAAATACTGACTCCTTATACTTCCTTTGTGGCAGTAGAAGAGGGATGTGGCAGTGAAAGGGAAGAAATAATAAGGGTTACTGTACCTCAATTATTACCGGAAGGAATGAAAAAGACTTTACCCGGCAGGACTCCTGTGCCACAAACACCTTCTCCTTCTTCAGGGAAATGGAATTTAGTATCCCCGCCGGGCATGATGAGAAGAAGTGTGTCACCTGTTATGAAAACTTTATCTCCTTCTCCGTCTCTTTCGAGAAGTGCAGGAAGACCCACGTCAGGTATAATAAGTATGGTTTCACCCCAGGCGAGGAATGCAGGAAGGCCCATGTCAGGTATTATGAATATATCGGTAAGAGGAGCGTCAAATATTTCTCATCCAATGGCTCCTGCAAGAAATACTCCTGTAAAGGGGCAATCAGGTGTAATGAGATTAAATTTATCTTCCGGCATGCCTTCTTCAGAAGAAATTCCGGAACAAAAACTCCTGTTAAGGAGTGAGGAAACATCAGAAGAATCACCTTCTGTCAGGGTGGAAGAATACAGAGGTAATATACCTGATATTGCTGTAGTTGATTTCTCTCCAGGAGGTAAATTATCTCTTGAAGATGAGAAATGTTTATTATCAGAAATTGAAGAACCTGTTAAAGAATCTACTCTTCCAGGGTCAGTAATAGCTTCTGAGCCATCTCAGTCACCTGTAAGTCCTGAAATGATTGATTTATCGTTCAGGTACCTTGCCAGAAATCAGAGTGCAGAAGGTTTCTGGAGTAATGAGCCTGACATAAATAAAAGGGTAATCTCAACAGCTCTTGCAGTTCTTGCTTTTATCAAACATGGTCATACGAATAAAGCAGGAAACTACAGAGGACAGTTGAGTAAAGCCATTTATTATATTCAGAATAATCTGAACCATCTTTCAGGAGTAGCTCTTTCACTGTCAGTAATGATGTCTTTAGAACTTTATAAAATTTCACAGAAAAAGAAAGAAAGAGAAGATTCAGAAAAAGCTATAGAAAAACTGAAAGAAGAATGGTCTTCTTTTAATACTGTTCTTGAAAAAGGTTTTGCTTCGCATGCAGGAAAAAATGCTGTAAAAGAAGGTTTTATAAAAGAAGGAGAATTGTCTGAAATTAATACAGGAGAGGGGGAGATAAAAAATATTAAAATTACTGTCCTGACAACTGTGGAAGATATTCTTTCAACAGTCCTGTCAGTAATTTCCGGAGAGAAAGAATCAGTAAATCTTTTGCTTAAATACTTCAGAGAAGATGAACCTGATAGAGGGAGCATAAATATTGCCGGATTAAATCCTGTTGATACTACTGCAATCGGTATCTTTGTAATAGCCTGAGCAGTTTTTGTCCCTGTATAATTAAGGACTGCACGAAAAATAACTCCGGCAAATTGTTAGAACAATTAGTATCCTCGCGTTACGCGTTACGCGTCACGCGTTACGATTACAAAATGAAAGGAATGTTAAATTATGAAAAGATATTCAATATTAATACTGTGTCTCTTTTTTATATCTATTTTCTCTATATCCTGTGTTACCTGTTTAAAGATAGAAAGAGGAGCTGAAGCTTCTCCAGCAGGAAGTCCTTCGCCGGCAGAGACAAAATCCATTCCTGGAGAGACAGCAAAAGCTTCACCTGCAGAAGAAAAGCCATTGTCTGAAATAGAAAATCTTCCTGTTACAGATGGACTCATAGGTTACTGGAAGTTTGATGAAGGAGAAGGTACTGTAGTAAAAGATTTTTCAAAGAGCGGTAAAGATGGTAATGTTACGGGAGCTACATGGACTGAAGGGAAATACGGTAAATGTCTGAATTTTCAGGGAGAAGAACATATAGTAAAGGTGGACATGAAAATCGATCAGTCCGAAGGTACTAAAGGGGCAACATTCTGTGCCTGGGTATATCCTTCAGTCACTTCAGGAGGCAAATGTCAGGTAATCAGTTTTGACAACGGAGATTTCGACTGGTCCATATTAAGGGAAGAAGATAAATGGTTTGTATTTACAGGACTTGACGAGTGCAATACAGAACTTGCTGTTGATATAGATAAATGGCAATTTTTATGTGCCGTATATAACCCGGGGAGCGGAATAACCTTTTATAAGAATGACGAAACATTTAAGATCGCCGATATAGGTTATGAAGAAAATACCAATACCCTTGGTATAGGGGAAAATCCTGAAGAAGGTTTCCCTGAACCTTTTTACGGTAAAATAGATGAAGTTCTTGTTTATGACAGACCACTCAGTGAGGAAGAAGTCAAAAAAATAAGGGAGAGGTAATAAACAGTTATAAAAAATGGAGTATTATATTATGAAAAAAATATGTTTCTTATGTTTCTTGTGTTTTTATCACAGTTAAAGTATTCCATGAACTTTTCATATTTGTAACATATATTTCCTGGCGGAATATCCTGATAGGATGGAATATTCCCTTCGGATTTCCGCCTGTATTATTTACATAGATGGAAAAGATATGCTATTACAGAATTTACGAGGCATGTCTTTTCTGCTTACTGAGCCATTTCCGTTGAATATTCCCCAGGGAGCAGATGCGCAAAGTTTGCGGTTTCATTTCTATAGTAAACTCTCAGATACAGTTCTTCACAGAATATTCACAGATTCTTCATAACTCATTCATAAGTTTATGGTATAATTACTTTAATTTATATTGAGGAGGTTTGTATTATGAGTATGGAATCAGCAAAAGCATATATTGAAAGAATGAAGACAGACGAAGAGTTTAGATACAAGGTAACTGCCTGCAAAGATGCAGAAGCACGTATAGCTTTTGTGAAGGAAGCAGGATTTGACTTTACAACAGAAGATATGGAAATGGAAAGAGCAGAATTAAGTGAGGAGGATATAATGGCTATTTCCGGTGGTGAAAAGATTTGTGGCATTCTTCCTCCTTATTTTATTATAGAGGGATAGAGTTTATTAAGATCAGAGTTAGTAGAAGATGGGCTTATAAGGATTACCGGAATTACTTTCAATATAGCAATCCCGGCAATCCCTTAATCCTGTTAATCCAGGTTCTTCTTTGCCCCGCATTTCGTACAGTAAATGACGCCTTTAAGTAATTCACTGTTAACAATATGTAACGGTATATTCACAGTGGTGTCACATTTCTCACAGACAATTACCATCGGTCTTCTAGTGCCACAGTAAGGGCAGTATCGACTGCTGTCAGAACATAAACCGCAGTAAGGGCAGTAAATCTTTCCTTCTTTAATGGCCACAACCTCTTCTTTTACCGGTACAGTCTCTTCTTTAACCGGTGCAGTCTTTTCTTTAATCTCTCTTTCCATCTCAAACTTTTCAAAAACTGAGGATAGTTCAGTTATGTCATGAATTAATTTCTGCTTATTAAAGGGTATTTTTTCTTTAAGGATATCACGCCAGAACTGGTTTTCATTTTTACTTCCCGCGTGTAATCTGGAAAAACTGGAAAGAGTGTCTTCAAATTCCTTAAATCTCTCTGTGAGGTTTTTACGGCAGTTTTTTATTTCTTCCTGTATTTCTACCAGTCCGTACGGATCTGCTTTTTCCCAGATTTCCTCTGATTTTCTAAACATCTCTCTGGCTTTTTTGACAGACTGTTCCAGGTCATCCATCTGTTTTTTTATATCTTCCTCTACCATGTTTATCCACTTCTCTTTATTTGACATCCACATACGAAAGGTTAACGTTAAAAAGGCTATAACTATAAATACTGCTCCGATAAATATGTAATCTCTGTAATCTCCTCCGTATACTCCGTTTATTACCAGTACAAGGGTGAATATGGAAAAAACAAGGTTTCTTGTAAGAGCAAATTTCATATCTATGATTCTGGAAACATGAAGTGTTAAAAGAGGTAAAGATAGAGCGGCAGAAATTCCTATGGCGGCCACAGTGGACACATTACCGCGGAATCCTATGACACCGAAAATCACAAAGAAAAGTGAATAGGTAAGGGCAAGAAGCAGAAAGTGAGGAAATCTGAAACTGATGAGTCCTTCAGGTCTGTAAAGTGCACAGAGATACCAGAAACCGAGACCGAAGAAAAGAACTGCTATTCCTACGAGTTTACACATAAGAACAACCTTTCCAAGAGGACTCAGTGCTTCAGGGAACTCTACGGTTATATTCCTGTCTGTGACAAGATTATTGAATTTCCAGGAAATCAACGGCCCGACTATAGAAGTTGGCTGTAAAGCCCAGTCAGGTATAATATATACAGGGGATTCATGCATAGTAAGCTCAATTTCCACCATGTTTGCCCTCTGAGAAGGAGGAAGGATATATTCAAAACTGTTACGTCCCAGGGCAACAAAAGAAATTTCCGCTCTTGTCTCTTTATTTTCAGGCAAGATTCCTGTCCAGAAAATACCTTCTCTGTCATATATGACATTTTCCGGCTCTTCTGCACCTGTTTCTGTAATAAACTTTAAAGTTACATCCCTTGCTTCAGTTGTTCCGCCGGGAAACCTGAAATCCAGACGGACAGGTTCATTTTTCGACCCTTTCAACAAAAACTGTCCTTTAAAATCTGCTTCAAAACGGTTGAAAACATCCATGCCAATCCTGTGAGGTTTTACAGAAAGAATTATTTTTATTGTTTCAGAAGAAAAGAATGGATATTTACCTTCAGGTTTTACCCTGTAAGATAATTCTTTTGTTTTATCATTCACTGTCGTAACCTGCACTGTCTTTTCTTCTCTCTCCCTCTTTGCATTCTCTCTGGCTTTCAGAAAGGCAGGGATTAAAATTACGGCGATAATACTTATAATGGCAAAGACAATCATAAGTTCAATAAGAGTAAAGGCTTTTTTATAAGGTCTTTTTGAACAGATCTTCATATTTATCCCTCCAGAATAAAAAATTTGTAAATTTGTAAGATCATTTATTAATTTAATTTTACCACAGGTTTTTTATAAAGGGTTCAAAAATTTTATATAAAAATAATGATCGCCAGGTGAAAATTTAGAAAGGCTTTAATATTCTACTCATTACTTACCCAAACCTGTAAGATTACTTCTTGCAAAAATTCCTCTTTTCCCTGTATCAAGGCAATAAAGGCTTCCGTCATTACATCCGAAGTAAATATAACCGTCTGAAATACAGGGGCTCGATTCCACTCCTCTGAAAGAGGCAAATATGTTTCCTGTTTGAAAATCCCAGACTTTCTTTCCTTCCTTCCCATCAATACAGTAGAGCTTTTTTGCGCAGCATCCGACATATACAAGACCATCTGCCACACAGGGGCTGGAATTAACTCCGTCAGGATAGTAATAAAGACTGCATGTAGGAAATCTCCAGTTTTCTCTTCCTGTTTTTATATTCAGAGAGTAAAGGTTTCTATCATAACTGCCAAAATAAACAGAACCATCGAGAGCAGAGGGACTTGAATAAATCCAGCTACCTGTTTTAAAATCCCATATTTTCTTACCTGTTTTTCTGTCAAGACAGTAGAATTTTTTATCATGACTTCCAAAACAGACAATATCGTCTGATACACAGGGGCTTGAATAAATCCAGCCTCCTGCTCTGAATTCCCAGATTTTTCTTCCTTCATCTGCCGATAAACAGTAAAGTTTTCCATCTTTACTTCCGAAATAAACAAAACCATCTGCTATATAAGGGCTTGAAAATATACCGCCTGGCCTGAAGAAAGTGCCTGTTTTAAAAATCCATATTTCTCTCCCTGTCTTTGCGTTCACACAGTAAAGTTTTCCATCCATACTGCCGAAATAAACAGAACCGTTAACAACACGGGGACTGGAAATAATCCACCTGCCTGTTTTGAAATCCCAGATTTTCCTGCCTGTTTTTGCGTCGAGACAGTAGAGCTTTTTATCACAGCTTCCGAAATAAACAAGGCCCTCTGATACACAGGGACTCGAATATATACCGTAATAAAGAAGATTTTCACTTAATATAAAGGTAAAACCTGTTTTAAAATCCCAGATCTTTCTGCCATCTGCTGATGAAAGACAGTAAAATTTCCTGTCATTACTGCCGAAATAAACAAGACCTTCACACACACAGGGACTTGAATAAACCCCCATATAACCCCAGCCATCCATTGTAATAGAACTCAGGCAACCCCACGTATCTGTTCTGAATGACCAGATCTTCATTCCTGCCTGTGTAAGAGGCTGAAAATCGCCTGACATTATATCAAGAAGAGAACCGCAGTTAATACAGAATTTATCTGTTTTACTGTTTTCTTTTTTGCAATTATTACAGTATATAAACATATTAATTTCCTCTCAGAAATTCATGAGACGTTACCACAATATTCAATATTTAACAACAAAAGTCCTACTTTATATCTGTCAGGGGAACTAAAAAAATCTTAAAAAGTTTACATAATTTTAACATTTAATTCCTTGTTTGGTAGATATACTTTTGCTATTATATAAAATGATAGATTATTTGTATGGAGGGAATTATATGCAGCCATTAGGAAGAAAAATGTTTAAAGGAGCATCAGCAGGAGCCACACTCGGAGCAGTAGGCGGCGGAATTTACGGTAACATGAGAGCCCAGAAATTAATCGATGCAGAACCGTATGATTCTGTTGAAATCTCAGGAAAATTTGATCCCGGATTTAAAATGGGCAGTGATGGTGACGGAGGTTTCTGGATCAAAAAAACACAGTTTAAACTCCCCACGGTAGAAGCAAAAAAATCAAATGCAGATGCTATAAGACTGGAAAATATTGTAACCTATGCAGCTATAGGGACTGTAGCCGGCGGTATCGGCGGAGCTCTTACAGCAGCAGTTCTTGAAGCAGCAACAGGTAAAAGTTAGATGATTTTTATACATAGGAGGAACCTGTGATGAACACAAATGGACTGGGAAGAAAAATGTTTAAAGGTGCATCCGTAGGTGCAGGACTCGGAGCAATTGGCGGCGGAGTCTACGGAAATATGAAAGCCAACGATTTAATATCGAATCCTCCTGTTGATAAAGTTGAGATAGGCGGTTATGAAAGACCTATGTTTTTACAGAAAACGGTAGGAGGAAAATTTCATTTTGGTTCTGACGGAATGAATATTGATAAGGTAAAGGCTACCTTTCCCATGAGGAACCCTGACGGTACTCTTAAAACAGAATATATTCCTTCTCAGACCGTTACAGGTCAGGGTAAAGGAACAATTACCTATGTAGAACATAATATAGAAGAACCTGTCATAAATAAAGAATATCTCAGACATGATAAAACCGGAATAAATTCAGATACTTACGTACACTACGAACAGACTGGCGAAACATGGGTTGAACCGGTAGTAAAATTTGATACAGCTGTAAATAGACTGGGTTATATTGCAGGTTATGCCGCACTCGGTGCAGTGGCGGGAGGAATTGGAGGAGCCATTGTAGCTGCAGCAGTCAGCAATTAATATTGAAGGCCATTAATTTATGAAAATTTCGTCTACTGTAATCAGAGATTTAAATAGAAAACAGATAACCTTACCTGATGAAAAAGGAGATTCCCCTCTTGATTCTGTTCATATTTCTTCAAAAGAGGAAATATGTAATGACGACTTTAACAATTTTTTATCAAAAGGTCTAAAAAAGATTACAGATTATGCAAAACCCAGGCCGACCACCAGTGCTGATACTTTAGAAGCTTCTGCAAAAACTGCTGCTTTCAGCGGAGGTCTTACAGGTATGTTTTCTGGAGGCCATCCTGTTGCCGCAGTGGGCGGAGCAGTAGGAGGAGCAGTAGGCATAAAAGTTGGAGAAAAAACAGAATCCCCTGGTAAAGCCATTGCTGCAGCATTTACAGCAGGAGCCCTTGCAAATACGGCAGCAATAACGGCTTTTATGGCAATAGAAGCAGCTCTTAACGGTGTAAGTGCTTCTATGTCCCCTTCAGGGCTTATACTTACTGCCATTACAGGAGGTCTGTCCGGTGTAAGCGGAACCATGCAGGGAAGCTGTATGGGCGATGTTAAAGACGGTTCCAGTGCCGGTATGCTGGCAGGAAGTTCCATGTCGGCATTCGGAGGAAGTCCTTTACTTGCCATATCAGGTGCCCTGTCAGGTGCTGCAGGAGGTATGTTGGAAAATAAAGCAGGTAAATATCTGACTTCTGCAGGAGTCGGTGCAGTTACAGGAGCTGCCTGCGGAGCAATAGGAGGACCTGTTGCAATGGCAGTAAACGGTATACTGGGAGCCATTACAGGAATCCTTGCAACTGCTGTTGGGCCGAAATTCGGCCAGATTCAGAGAAATGTAATGGAAGATGTACAGAAGTTCTTTACAAAAATATTCAGACCTCTTACAAAAAATCTTGGTATTAAAGGTAAAACTGCAGTAGGCGCCCTTGGCGGGGCCATCTCTTCAATTCCTATGGCACTGCTCTTTTCCGCCATAGCAGGCCCTCCGGGAGCAGCACTGGCAGTTTTGAGCGGAGCGGCGGCAACGGGATTTAAGGTTAATAAAATTTTAAAAGAAAGAGAAAAAATAGAAGCATACTCAGGAACGGTAAAGGAATTTTTCAATAAAACCCTTCCGAAAGAACAGGCAGAAACCATTCCCGACGAAGTAATAAAAGGGTTTTCTGCTATGTTTACTCAGAAATATAAAGACACTGAAGCATTTAAACATATTTCCTCTGAAGAGTTTATAAAAAACATAGGCGAATTCGAAGAACAGGCTAAAAATGCAGTATCTCAATGAATTCTGTCTGAAGATTCATTAATTTTTTCTTCTCCATTTTGAAAAAATAAGTAGTAAATCCCTATATTACCCTTATTTATCCACTTCTTCCAGAAAAATTGGTCTTTTATTAATCTGAATTGAATCAGCAGGAAGAATTTCTATTTTAGCATCACTATCGGTTTTATTTTGTTCCGTAATTATATGAGTGATTTTAATGTCAGAAGTTGAAACGTGACCGGAGAAATCTATCTTTTTATCTCCCTTCTCATTCCAGATAACAAAAACAGGCCCTTTATCACGAAAAGTAAATTTTATCACTTTCACAGAAGGAGTAAAAGTAATTTCTTCTGCTTTCGTGAAATGTTCCAGTTTCTCTATGGTAAGTTTATATGTATAAAAATGAGGTTTTTTTCTTCCTGACTCATCACAGAGGCTCATTATTGCCCAGTACCAGTCTATGGGAGTATCACTGTCTTTTATACTGGCCCAGTAAATCTCCCTGACTCCAAGAGACAGAGTAAGAGAAATTCTTTTAAGGAGATTCTCTGCCTGGTATCTCTCAATTATAATCCTTCCTTTCTCATTTTTTTTAAGAAACTTTGCAAAATCAATAAATTCCTGCCTCTGAACTCCCCCCTTCATAGTAGATTTTACCTTATCTGTAATTTCAGGTATTTCCAGTAATTCCGAAATGACAGGAATATTATTGTCCCCATAGAGGAAGTGTTCTCCGAATAATCTTATATCAAAATCTCCTGCTTCTGTGTTTATTATATCTTTTTTAAAGTCATATTTTTTCATGGTTTCTTTAAGTAATTTCATTATTCCGTAAACATGGTCAGGTTCATAATACTGATGAAAATCCACAGCATCGCAATATTTATTTCCTTTATTCATAATATATTCAAAAAAATCTCTCACTTTTTCCTGTTCTACAAGTCCGGGAGGTTTATTGTAAAGGATTTTATTAAATAACTCGTGAGCAAAGCCTGCTATGACTACCTTTGCATCGGGATCTGTTTTTTTAATAGTGTTATAAGAATGGATAAGAAGCTCTATATATTCCTCTTTTGTTCCATCCCAGAACGCAGGAGGGAGGAGTCTGTTATCAAATATTTCATTTCCTATCTGCCAGTATTGAACCTTACCTTTATATCTTGAGACAACTGTTTTTAAGAAATTTTCATAGTCAGTCATATCTAAAGGAGGACTTGCAGTGAAATTTTTGAGGTTATTCACTTTTTTTCTTGTTCCCCAGGGAGAAATACAATCAACTGTAACAAGAAGAGATATGCCGGCCTGAAGGTGCATATCAATAACCCTGTCAGGTATTCTAAAATTGAATTTCCCTTTTTTCGGTTCAACAAAATCCCATCGCAAAATAAGCCTGGCTTTTTTACTTCCGAGTTCTACAGCACTGTCAAGATTTAATCTGCCATTTTTAGATTCACTGTCACAGAATACTCCGAAAGGGGATAGACTGTCTATTTTGCCATCGTAAACGGGAGCAGAAGATAAATTACCATTATTTTTTATACAGCAGCAGCCTGTGAAGATGGTTATAAATAATATTGTAAGAACAGATAGTTTTTTATTCATATAAAGGACTTCTGGCATTACTTCTAATTTGACAACAGATTCTGTCTGCTTATCTTTATTCTTCCTGAATATATTCTCTAAAGACCAGACTTAAATCAATCTCTAAATCAGGGAAAATACCTGTTTTAATTTTATCTTCTGCCGTATATACTTCAAATATTCCATATTTATTATTTTCTGACTTATATACATTTATAATTTTATCATTAGGAAATACAATCCAGTATTCTTTTACACCTTCACGTTCATATAGCTTTAATTTATCCTTTAAGTCCAGCTTACTGGTAGATGGAGATAATATTTCTATTATTAAATCAGGAGAACCGACACAATGCTTATGACTCTTAATCTTCTTATGATCACAGACAATTATTATATCAGGCTGAACTATATCTTTAGCATCTTTTATATCTTTATTACTGTCAGGGAATACCACATCTACAGGAGAAGATATTATTTTACAGGTTTTATCCAGCAGATAATTGGCAAATTGCCTGCTTAATTCAACGAGAATCAACTGATGTTCTATAGATGGTGCAGGACTCATATTATATGCAATGCCATCTATAATCTGCCATTGTTCTTCCCCGGGCCATGCAAGATAATCTCCATATGTAAACTCCTGCTGATGTTTAAATGCTAAATTAGCCTGCATTTATAATCACCTCATTTATATTATAACACAATATTTCGTGACTTAAAAATATTATATTTGATCAGGTTTTTTTCATGAAAGGAACTGAATACTGGATGACTTCAGAGTATGTTCCATAAAATCTATATTAAAAATCTATGCTCACCTATATAGATATCTTTAATAAAAAAAATTATAATAATATCAGGAGAAAATTTTATGTTAAATATAGGCTGTCACTTATCTGCATCTAAAGGTTTTTTATCTATGGGGAAAGATGCCCTCAGGATAAAAGCAAATACTTTTCAATTTTTTACCAGAAATCCCAGAGGAAGTAAGGCAAAGGAAATAGATTGTAAAGATGTGGAAAAATTCTTAAAATTATCAGAGGAAAACAATTTTGCAGTAATACTGGCACATGCCCCTTATACGCTGAATGCCTGTTCGGAAGATGAGAAAATAAGAAATTTCACACTGGAAATGATGAAAGATGATCTCCTTCGTATGGAATATGTTCCTCATAACCTCTATAATTTTCATCCAGGAAGCCATAGAGGACAGGGAAAAGAAAGGGGTATAAAGCAAATTATTTCTCTTCTCAATAATATATTAAAGCCGGAACAGAGTACAATCGTTCTCCTTGAAACAATGGCAGGGAAAGGTTCGGAGATAGGACGGAATTTTGAAGAACTGAAATCCATACTGGATGGTGTTACATTAAAAGAAAAAACAGGCATATGTTTTGATACTTGTCATGTTTATGACAGCGGATACGATATAGTGAATAACCTGGATGGAGTAATAGAGGAATTCGATAATGTAATAGGCCTTGACAGACTTTATGCCATCCATTTAAATGACAGTATGAACCAGAGGGGGAGCTGCAAAGACCGTCATAGTAAAATCGGAGAAGGCACTATTGGTCTGGAGGCAATTGCCGGAATTATCAATCATCCGAAATTACGGCATCTTCCCTTTTTTCTGGAAACTCCGAATGAACTCGATGGATACGCCCGGGAAATCAGGCTACTCAGAGGGCTGTATAAACATTGAATTATAGATACTGACCTGAGTATAAGTATGTAATAAAAGTTTTCCTCCCCTTACGTGTTACGCGTTACGCGTTACGATTACTTAAATTCTAAATGTGAGATTATGGACAAATGAAAGAATGGATTGAAAAACTCAAAAAAGCAATAGAAGATTCTAAGAGATTTTTTTACAGAAAAGATATAGTAAGTATGATATTCTTTGTTTTATTCTATCTTTTCATATTCTTGCTTGTTCCTCAGTTTATAATAGGCATACTTTATCTGCTCTGCGGTTGTTCGCTCCCTCTTATGTGGTTTATAGCAGAAGAAAAAGTTACAGCATTTTTCAGTTTCTTAATATTATTGTTATGGTTTATATCTTATCTGAGAGAAAAAAGCAGATTGATTGAAATAGCGCCATTCTGTGTCACTCTCTGGCTTATTATAATAATAGGATTGAATATTTATCCTATTATAAACGGGTTCTGAAGATCTGCGAAATACTTCTCTATAATATTTAGAGAATAAAATTATTCACAAAATATTCATATTTTCTTCATAAGTTCTTCACAGGTTTATGCTATAATTGCTTTATCTATAAAAAGTAGGAGTATGTTATGAGTATGAAATCTGCCAGGTTATTTGTAGAGAGAATGAATACAGATTCGGACTGTCAATAACCCACCGCTAAACGCTCTGGCGGTATAGCGGGGGCTTGTAAGCAAAACCTGCAAGCTCAGATTGACTAGACCAGAAGTCGTGTGACTGAGTTATACCGGATGGATACACCATAGGGTGATGCTCTAGCTCTATGCCACTGTAGTGGCTCTGTAAACAGTCCCGTTGGGTAAGGACAGTCAACCACAATTATCCGTAAGGAGTAGCCGGTATAACATTGGCGAAGGGCACATAACAGGACTATCCTGATTTATCTCTCTAAAGGAGATTTATTAT